>CATAMV010000103.1 GCA_949487855.1 Bacteroidota bacterium | reverse complement strand
TCGTTTGTTATAGCGATAAGAAGAAGAAGAAGCAGAGGCCCTGCTCGAATCATAAAAGAAGATAAACACCGAATCAATCAAAAGATTCGGGTGCCTGAAGTACGTTTGGTTGGTGACAACGTTGAAATGGGTGTATATCCATTACAAAAAGCCTTGCAAAAAGCAAGTGAATTGGAGTTAGATTTGGTTGAAATTTCACCAAATGCTGCTCCACCGGTGTGTAAAATTATCGATTATAAAAAGTTCCTTTACGAGCAAAAAAAGCGCGAAAAGGCAATGAAAGCAAACGCCTCAAAGGTGGTGCTTAAAGAAATAAGGTTTGGACCGCAAACCGACGAGCATGATTACGAGTTTAAAAAGAAACACGCAATCAAGTTTTTAGAGGAAGGCGCAAAGCTCAAAGCGTTTGTGTTTTTTAAAGGACGCTCGATTATTTTTAAAGAACAAGGCCACATCTTGTTGCTACGGTTAGCGCAAGATTTGGAAGAATATGGCAAGGTAGAACAGTTGCCAAAGTTAGAAGGAAAGCGGATGATTATGTTAATCAATCCGAAAAAATAAAAAGGAAGTAGTATGCCTAAGATGAAAACCAAGTCGAGTGCCAAAAAACGCTTTAAGCTAACAGGCACAGGAAAAATCAAACGCAAGCACGCGTTTAAGAGTCACATTTTGACCAAAAAATCAAAAAAGCGAAAGCTTAAACTAACCCATAGTGGTTTGGTTCATGAAAGCGATGCTGATAACATCAAGGAACAACTTCGTTTAAAATAATAATAACCTGAAGTCGGCTTTAAAAGCGAGTCTCTCCGCCTGCTTCACAATTTGTAAATCATGCCAAGATCAGTAAACTCTGTAGCTTCTAGAGCAAGAAGAAAGAAAATTTTAAAACAAGCCAAAGGGTACTTTGGTAGAAGAAAAAATGTGTGGACGGTTGCTAAAAACGCCGTTGAAAAAGCATTACTTTACGCCTATCGCGATCGTAGAAATAAAAAGCGTAGTTTCCGTGCTTTGTGGATTACACGTATTAATGCTGGTGCACGTCTTCATGGAATGTCATACTCTCAATTTATGGGTAAAGTAAATGCCCATAATATTGCATTAAACAGGAAAGTATTGGCTGACTTAGCCATGAACCACCCAGAGGCATTTAAGGCGGTGGTTGATAAAGTAAACTAAAGCATTAGAACGGCATATCGTCGTCTGACGAAGAGTCAAATGCTTCATTTGGATCTGTTCGAGGCATTTGAAATGGTTCATCTGAGTTAATCTTGGATTGATATTCTGTTGGCGTATCAAAGGTGTCCAAGTTATCAAACTTACCTAAGGCTCCAATAAATTTCAATCGGATGCTATCTAACCCCCCATTTCGGTGTTTAGCGATAATAAACTCTGCCTGTCCTGCAGCAGGCGTACGCTCTTCATCATCCCATTCATCAATTTTGTAGTATTCAGGACGATAAATAAACGTTACCAAATCGGCATCTTGCTCAATGGCGCCAGATTCACGCAAATCTGAAATTTGCGGACGCTTACTGCCACCCCTAGTTTCAACAGCTCGAGAAAGCTGTGACAGGGCAATAACGGGAATATCCAATTCTTTAGCTAAAGCTTTAAGATTCCGAGAAATAGTTGAGATTTCTTGCTCCCGATTTCCTGCCTTGCTACTTCCTCCAGGTGTCATCAGTTGTAAGTAATCAATCATAATCATTCGAATACCAAACTGTGATGCTAAACGACGTGCCTTTGCACGAAGGTCAAAAATAGACAACGAAGGGGTGTCATCAATATATAAGGGTGCATTTTCTAAATCAGACACCTTTACATTGAGTTGTTTCCATTCATGATCTTCTAGTTTGCCTGTACGAAGTTTCTCTGAAGAAAGACCCGTTTCTGATGAAATTAATCTTGTAATAAGCTGCACCGAAGACATTTCCAAAGAGAAAAAGGCAACCGGAATATTTTGTTCTACAGCAATATTACGTGCCATAGACAACGTGAATGCAGTTTTACCCATACCTGGGCGTGCTGCTACAATAATTAAATCACTGTTTTGCCACCCTGAAGTAAGTTTGTCCACCCCAAAAAAACCAGATGGAACACCGCTCATTCCTTCTTGATTGGCGATTTCTTCAATTTTTTTCTTGGCTTGAATCACAAGATTTTGTGCCGTTGTGGTTGACGATTTTAAATTGCCTTGCGAAACTTCGTATAGTTTTGATTCTGCTTTATCAAGCATATCAAAAACATCTTTAGTTTCATCGTAGGCTTCCTCAATAATTTCGTTTGAGATTTTAATCAAGCTCCTTTGAATGTATTTCTGAAGGATGATACGCGCATGATATTCAATATGAGCAGAGGAAGATACTTTTTTGGAAAGCTGAATTAAATAAAAATCACCACCAACTTGATTTAGTTTGGCATCTTTTTTAAGCTGTGCAGAAACGGTTAACAAGTCAATAGGTTCTGAATTTTCGAACAACTTGACCATAGCGGTGAAAATAATTTGATGCGCTTCGCGATAAAAAGCATCTGGTAGCAAAATATCAATGACTTCATCTACACCTTTTTTGTCTATCATCATAGCGCCAAGAACTACTTCTTCAAAGTCGATAACTTGAGGTGGTAGCTTTCCGCGCTCCAACGGAACTACTGTTGCTGGAGAGACTATAGACGGCTTAGGATTCATTTTTTCCATGACACTAAACTACATTAAATGTATTAAATGAAAAGGAGAAAAGGTAAAAACTAACGAACATAAATGTGGTTAATAACATGAACGGTATTGTTCATAAGCCAAACATTATTCGCTGTAAACGCCCATGGCAAAGAATTTGTCCATGCGTTCTTGTACCAATTCGTTTGCGGGCTTGTCTTTGAGCTCTGCGAAGGTCTTACAAATGGTTTTGCGAACGGTTTCAAACATAGTATTTCTGTCTGTATGCGCTCCACCCAATGGTTCTTTTATAATAGTGTCAATCAATTTTTGACGCTTCATATCTTTAGCGGTAAGTTTTAAAGCCTCGGCGGCTTGTTCTTTGTACTCCCAGCTACGCCATAAAATAGAAGAACAAGATTCTGGTGAAATAACCGAATACCACGTGTTTTCGAGCATAAACACACGATCACCAACGCCTATTCCAAGTGCACCTCCAGAGGCACCTTCGCCAATAATGACGACAATAATGGGTACTTTAAGTCGTGACATTTCTAAAATATTCCGTGCAATGGCCTCACCTTGTCCGCGCTCTTCAGCCTCCAACCCAGGATATGCTCCTGGTGTATCAACAAAACACACAACAGGGAGGTTGAATTTTTCAGCACACTTCATCAAGCGAAGTGCTTTGCGATACCCCTCAGGATTTGCCATCCCGAAATTACGGTATTGTCGGGTTTTGGTATTGTATCCTTTTTGCTGGCCAATAAACATAAAGCTTTGATCTCCAATCTTTCCTAAACCACCAATCATTGCCTTATCGTCCTTGACCGTTCTATCGCCATGGAGCTCCAAGAAACTACCTTTTGTTAGGGCGTTTATGTAATCTAATGTGTAGGGCCTAGATGGATGTCGGGAAACTTGTACACGTTGCCAAGCGGTAAGATTGCCGTAAATTTCTTTTTTTAGGTCAACAAGGCGTTCCGAAATTTTAGCGCAGGTATCCGTAACATCAACATCGCTTTCGTTACCAATGAGCTCGCATTTCTGTAGTTGATCTTCTAACTCTTTTATAGGTTGCTCAAAGTCCAAATACTCCATAGTTTGGTTGTTATACAAAAGCAAATATACTTAATTTGATATCTGACTACCTACTTGTTTTGCTTTTTTTGTGCGTCTTAGCTTGAGTATCCCATTTGCAATCACAGCAGCTAAAATACATAAAACGCCTATGTAAAAGGAAGTTGACATGGCTTCTTTTTCACCAAAAATGACATATGCCAATGCGATTCCGTAAACGGGTTCCATGTTTATCCCAAGCATGATTGAATATGGAGAAAGATGACGCATAACCACAATAGAGACCACAAAAGCGTAAGAAGTACAAACAAATGCAAGTACTGATAACCAAAAAAAATCTTGCAGTGAAATGTCAAAAAAAGAGGATGTAAATGAGCCTCGTGCGGCTAACAGAACGCTGACCACTAACGCACCAACCAAAAGCTCATAAAAAGACAGCACATAAGGGTTTGTTTTACTTACAAATTTACCATTCACCAACGTAAACATCACAGCTAAAACAGTAGAAATCCCAGCATATAGAAACCCTTTTACATACACATCATGAGCTCCTAACACCAACACCAACCCAACAATGACCAGCAAGCCAAAAAGGACTTCGTAACCAATGACTTTTCGTTTGTAAAAAATAGGCTCCAACAAAGAAGTAAGAAATGCCCCAGATGAAAGCACAGATAACGTAACAGAAACATTTGAGACCTTAACTGCTCCAAAAAATGTAATCCAGTGAAAGGCTATAAGAATTCCACTGATAATGGCAACCCAAGCAATGGTTTTAGAAACGCGAAACGAATGCTTGCGAATCCATAAAACAACACCTAATCCAACAGTAGCAAGGGTCATTCGATACCAAACCAATGGAATAGCAGAAATGCTAATGAGTGCACCCAGTATCGCCGTGAATCCAAAAATGACAACGATAAAATGAAAGTGTATGGTACTTAAGAATTTATCTTTTTGCATAACGAAGCAAATAAACAGATAAAACAGCAAATATGACATTCGGAGTCCATGCGGCTATCCATGGAGTAAAATTTGATTTTTCTACCATAACCTCAAAAATCTTATCGAAAAATATGTATAGAAATGCCAGAATAATTCCCATTGCAAGATTGACTCCCATACCGCCACGTTTTTTGAATGAAGCAACCGCTACGGCAATCAGCGTTAGAATGAAAGCAGAAATCGGAATAGTCCAGCGCTTATGACGAACAAGCAAGTGGTGGTTGATAAGTGGGCTCCCGTTTTCTTGTTCTACCTTAATGTAATCGTTTAGCTCAAAAAAATTAAGCGTCTGTGCCTTATACGTAATAGGTACCAATTCATCCAAATCAAAATTAAAAAGTGTATCTAAACGAGATTCCTTTCGAATGATTTCTGTATCATCAACAATACTACGTTGAAAAAACTGTGAAAGTCTGTGCAAGCTATCCTTTTCTACCCATCTAATATTTTGAGCTTTGATTTTGTATTGTAACTCATCACCATCAAAATGCTCCCATGTAAAATTGTATCCAATTTTTCTGTTTGAATTATAGTTACTCAAGTACACAAAATCGTTTTCACTCAATTGCTTATAGATGTTATCCGTGAGCCTGACTTTTTGACTTTTATTGATGTAGGTATATTCAAATTCGTTATAGCGTTCGCTCGCATTGGGCACCCAAAACATACTTGCCCCAAACGCCAATATAGCAATAAAGGCCGCGGCAAGAACAAATGGCCTTAGGTATCGATAAAATGATACCCCAGAAGAAAGAATAGCAATGACTTCTGTGTTACTTGCTAATTTAGATGTGAACCAAATAACGGATAAAAATAAAAATATGGGAAAAAGCATATAACCAAACACCCAAACGAAATCATAGTAGTGATATAAAATCTCTGACTGGGTGAGTTCGTACTGTTTAAATTTATCGATTTTTTGAGACAAGTCAACCAGTACGCTTATTGGAATAAACATTCCAAGCATGACAACAAAAGTGCTCAAGTACTTTATTATAATGTAGCGATCTAATAGCTTCATGATTAGAGACGTTTGTCCATTTGGCGCACCATTTTATTTTTCCACGATGCAAAATCACCCGCTAAAATATGTTTTCTAGCCTCACGAACCAACCACAAATAAAATGATAAATTATGCAACGTTGCCAATTGTTTGCCAAGTAATTCGTTTGCAGCAAATAAGTGACGTAGATAGGCTTTGCTGTAAGTTGTATCTACAAAGCTTGCACCGTTTGAGTCGATGGGCGAAAAGTCATTTTCCCATTTTTTGTTTTTTATATTAATAGTACCCTCGGAAGTAAAAAGCATCCCATTGCGTGCGTTGCGCGATGGCATAACACAATCAAACATATCAACCCCTAATGCAATATTTTCTAAAATATTAATAGGGGTTCCAACTCCCATAAGGTAACGAGGCTTTTCTTTTGGTAAAATGGCACAAACTGCATCTGTCATGGCGTACATTTCGTCGGCAGGTTCACCCACCGACAAGCCCCCAATGGCATTTCCAGGGGCATTGGTATTGGCAATAAATTCCGCAGATTGTTCGCGTAAATCGTTATAAACACTTCCCTGGACAATGGGGAATAGGGATTGCTGATATCCATATTTAGAATTAGTCTTAGCAAAATGCTCTTGGCAGCGTATCAACCAACGGTGTGTCAAATGCATCGAAGTTTTTGCATAGTCATATGGACATGGATAGGGCGTACATTCGTCAAAGGCCATGATGATATCTGCTCCAATTGTACGCTGAATATCAATAGCATATTCAGGTGTGAATACATGTTTTGAACCGTCAATATGAGATTTAAACGTGACGCCTTTTTCCGTAATTTTTCTGTTATCTGACAATGAATACACCTGATAACCACCGCTGTCTGTGAGCACAGGTCTGTCCCAATTCATAAAGGAATGAATGCCTCCAGCCTGCTCCAAAATAGAAGTCGTGGGTCGTAAGTACAAATGATATGTATTGGCCAATATGATGTCAGGATTTACGTCTTGCGCCAAGTCCTGCTGATGTACACCTTTTACAGTCGCCGCAGTACCTACCGGCATAAAGATTGGCGTTTCAATGACCCCATGGTCAGTGGTAAGCACCCCTGCCCTAGCTTTTGAGCCTAAATCTGTTTTTTCTAAGGAAAATTTCACTTGCCAAATATACGTAACGCTTTGCGGTTAGATTTAGAACATTTTTCTGAATATTGATTCATAATTAATTTGATTTTATAATGATTACTAGGTAACAATCGTATATTTTTGTGCAAAATTATTCCAATGGCATCATTAGAGACGCTCCAACAACTTGTTCCGCAAGTACGTCGCGACATTTTACGTATGGTTCATCAAGTTAATTCCGGTCACCCTGGCGGCTCGTTGGGTTGTGCAGAATTTTTTGTTACCCTGTACAACCATGTGATGGAGTATTCCACAGATTTTGACATGGATGGTAAGAATGAAGACCTCTTCTTTTTATCCAACGGACATATATCTCCCGTTTTTTATAGCACGCTAGCCCGAAGTGGTTTCTTCCCCGTTGCTGAGCTTGCTACGTTTAGAAAATTAGATTCAAGGCTGCAAGGACATCCCACTACCCACGAAGGCCTTCCAGGCGTACGTATTGCCTCTGGATCGCTTGGACAAGGAATGTCAGTTGCCATTGGCGCTGCTGAAACAAAAAAGTTAAATGGAGATGCGCATACGGTTTACAGCCTACATGGAGATGGCGAGCTTCAAGAAGGACAAAACTGGGAAGCTATTTTATATGCTGGTGCCAAGGGCATCGGTAATCTTATCGCTACCATTGATTACAACAAACAACAAATTGACGGAAGTACCAACGATGTACTACCCTTAGGCGACTTGCGCCCAAAATTTGAAACATTTGGTTGGATTGTTATTGAAGTGGAAAAAGGGAATGACCTTGAATCCATTATAAAAGGAATGGAAGCAGCAAAAGTTGCCAGCGGAAAACAAAAACCCGTAGCTGTTCTGTTACATACTGTTATGGGGAATGGTGTAGATTTTATGATGCATACGCACGCATGGCACGGCAAAGCACCAAATGACGAGCAATTAGCAATTGGACTAGCACAAAACAAAGAAACTTTAGGGGATTATTAAGATGGAATTAAAAGAATATACATTTACAGAAAAAATTGATACACGTTCTGGGTTTGGCGTTGGACTAGCTGAGTTAGGAGAAAAAAATCCAAATGTGGTTGCACTTTGTGCTGACCTTACCGGTTCCTTAAAAATGAACGCATTTAAAGACGCGAATCCTGAGCGATTTTTTCAAATTGGAATTGCAGAAGCCAACATGATGGGTATTGCCGCAGGCATGACTATTGGTGGGAAAATTCCTTTTACAGGAACCTTTGCCAACTTCTCTACAGGGCGGGTTTACGATCAAATTCGCCAATCGATTGCATACTCACACAAAAACGTAAAAATATGTGCTTCTCACGCTGGAGTAACGTTAGGTGAGGATGGTGCAACACACCAAATTCTAGAAGACCTTGGATTAATGAAAATGCTTCCTGGCATAACCGTAATTAACACATGTGATTTTGAACAAACACGCAAAGCCACTCACGCTATTGCTGCACATAACGGACCTGTATATTTGCGCTTTGGAAGACCTGCAGTTCCAAATTTCACAAGCGATTTACCTTTCGAAATTGGAAAAGGAATTGTATTGCAAGAAGGAACTGACGTAACCCTAGTGGCTACGGGACATTTGGTTTGGGAAGCGTTGGAAGCTGCTAAAATTCTTCACGAGCAAGGTATAAGCGCTGAAGTAATTAACATTCATACCATTAAACCATTGGATGATGCTTTAATCTTACAATCTGCTAAAAAAACAGGCGCTGTGGTTAGCTGTGAAGAACATAATTATCTCGGTGGACTTGGTGAAAGTATTGCTGGCGTTTTAGCTACTCAGCATCCTACACCGCAGGAATTTGTTGCTACTCAAGATACCTTTGGTGAATCTGGAACACCAGCACAATTGATGGAAAAGTATGGATTAAACACCGCAGCTATAGTACAAAAATCACAAGCTGTTATAGCCAGAAAAGCTTAGTCTTTATCTAAATAATCGGGAATACCATCTCCATCACTATCGTCAGGTGTGCCATTATTATCCTGATCATACTCGTTTCGAGTTAAAATTTCGTCATTGTCGTCATCTACATCGCGGAAATTGGGAACTCCGTCACTGTCTGTATCATCATCAAAATAACCGTCCATATCTAAATCTTCCAAGTGAGTAGGCACTGTGTCTCCGTCGTGGTCTGAGGTGTTATAAGTGTATAAATCCACTGCAAAGATTAAAGGGGAATACTGAGGAATAACAGATGATTGTGTACTGTTGTAATACCCAAGAGCTGAAGGCATGAATATAGCTGCAGAACCAAATCCGTCAAAAGAATAAGTACCGTCCATGTTAACTGTTGGTGCTGCTGCTTTTTTGACATAAGGCATTAATGCACCAAACCCTTTAACCACATTCAGTGCCTCAAACCATATAGGGGAGGTTCTCTGGTCAAATGTGTACAGGTTTAGCAACATGCCGCGATAAGTAACAAAAACGCTGTCGGCTACTGTTGGGGCTGTACCAACACCTTCTCTAAGCGGTAATATGTAAGCGGTATGATCATGATATGTACCATCATTGTCTTTTACTTTTAATGTGATTTCATCTACCTGATCTATGAGTGGCGTTTTTGTGGCGTTTGTTCCTTGTATGGTATCAAGGGTAAAGGTTACCAATTCATTACTCGCTGCATTTTGATAGTCTTCATAATTGTAAAAACGATTTTGCAAAAAAGTTAGGAGCGAATCGTTATCTGTTGCACGTTGATCGGCATAATCTCGTGGAGGTTCAATAAAACCTCTTTGTTGTTGTTCTTCACAAGAAGTTATCAAAGCTAAAAAGCAAAAAATTCCTAAAAAATACGTTAGTTTGTTCATCGATAAGATTTGAGGTGCAAGATACAATTTTCGTGCATTTTTTTATATCAATACATAAACCATGCGAATAGATAAATATCTGTGGGCAGTACGGCTATTCAAATCAAGGAATGCAGCAAGCATTGCCTGTAAGAAAGGCTATGTGCAAATAGCAAGTCAAAACGTAAAACCATCTAGAGAAATTTATGTATCAGATAAAATTTCTGTTCGTAAAAACCAACTTGTAAAACAGCTTTACGTGTTGGATTTACCAAAAAGTCGTGTGGGAGCAAAATTAGTCTCCCAATACTGCAAGGATACTACAGATGAAGAAACAATTGCCTTGCACAAGGCCGTTTCTGAAAATCAACGTCTATCAAGGGTGAGTGGTACTGGAAGGCCTAGCAAAAAAGACCGTAGAGATTTGGAAGATTTTTTGGAAGAGGATACCTAATAGATAATATGTATTTTTGTAGCATGAGTGATGTGATTTTAACTGCTGAACAGATTGAGCAAAAACTTGAACGAATTGCGTATCAAATTTTAGAAGCCAACAGTACAAACAACACCATTGTGATTGCGGGGATTATGAAAAATGGCTATAGCGTGGCGGAGCGTATTTCAGAATATCTAGAACAAATTTCAACAAAAAAAATAGTGCGGTGTCAAATTTCAATCGACAAAAAAAATCCATTAATGCCCGTTACAACTTCTTTGCGTGAGAATGAATATGCGAATGAATCTGTAACCATTGTGGATGACGTTCTACACTCTGGAACAACATTAATTTATGCCGTTCGACACTTTTTGAGTGTACCACTAAAGCAATGTAAAACAGCCGTTTTGGTAGATCGAAATCACAAAAAATTTCCTATAAAAGCTGACTTTAAAGGCGTGTCTCTTTCCACTTCAATAAATGAAAATGTGGTCGTTGAGGTGAAAAATAAAAAATTTATTGCCCACTTAACATAAAGACGCAATAGTATCAACAACATCTTGAACCGAAGTGTTGTCAACGGAAACACGATGGCTAGCTTGTCTGTAATAGTGCTGGCGCTCAAATAAATGTTTTGCTACAAATTCTTTCAACTCGCTTTCCGATTCTGTGTGCGCAATCAAAGGTCGGTTTTCACGATGTGGAAATAAACGCGCTGCTAAAGAAGCAGGCGTTGCTTCAAGGTAAAAGACATGTGGTGTAGTCGCATTAATGCGTTCCATATTTTTATGATAACATGGCGTTCCACCCCCTAATGAAAGTATTCTTTTTCTGGGATCATTTAAAGCTTTTATTAAAGTTTGATTTTCAATCGCTCTGAACCCTTTAGCTCCTTCTTTTTGAAATAGCGCTGCAATAGAAGACCCATATGTAGATGCAATCTGGTCATCCAAATCCTCAAAAGGTAACTGAAGCTTCTTAGCAAGAACAGCACCCACAGTAGATTTTCCACAGCCCATATACCCCAATAGTACGATAACCTTATGATTTGTAAAATCGTTTTGCATCTAACTTGTTTTATCTATTGCAAATTTAGCAGAATTTAATCTTTGAATAATCGTCAAAATGCGCCTATATTTGCACCTCCAAAAAATGACTTGGTAGCTCAGCTGGTAGAGCATCTCCCTTTTAAGGAGAGGGTCCTGGGTTCGAACCCCAGCCAAGTCACATAGACTTGGTAGCTCAGCTGGTAGAGCATCTCCCTTTTAAGGAGAGGGTCCTGGGTTCGAACCCCAGCCAAGTCACTTCTTTCCAAAGGCGCACGTGGCGGAACTGGTAGACGCGCTAGGTTGAGGGCCTAGTGGGAGTTAAATCCCGTGGAGGTTCGATTCCTCTCGTGCGCACGCTATTTGTAACAAATTCAATGCTTTGTATTCATTTTTTTTGTAATTTCGTTTAAAATTGTTATAAAAAGATTAAACAAATGGATCGCGTTAAGAATAGCTTCACAATAAAAAACTTAGAGAATCTCTCTGGTATCAAGGCACACACGATTCGCATTTGGGAAAAGCGATACAACCTGTTTGAGCCTGAACGTACAGATACAAATATCAGAATGTACGACTTAGAAAACCTACAAAAGCTTCTCAATGTTACACTTTTGTATAATAATGGTTATAAGATTTCAAAAATTGCGCGACTATCCCCACATGAAGTTACCGAAAACGTTCACAATCTTACGATAAACAAGTCTGCCGATGATTGGTCGATTGGGTTATTCAAGCTTGCGATGATAAATTTCGACCAGCGCTTATTTACCAAAACTTTTAATGAACTCTTAGAACAATTTTCATTTAGAGAAATTTTCAAAAATGTATTTATTCCGTTAATGAATGAATTAGGTGTGCTATGGCAAACTAATTCTATTAGCCCTTCGCATGAGCATTTTATCACAAGTTTGGTGAAACAAAAAATTCACTCAATGTGTGAAGAGCTACAACTTCAAGAAACAAAACGAGACGACAGACGCTTTGTATTGTATTTACCTGATAACGAAATACATGAATTAGGTCTTCTGTACCTTCAATACGAAGTGCTTAACAGTGGTTTCCAATGTGTTTTCCTTGGACAATCTGTCCCACTCGAAAGTTTGAAAAACCTTGTTGATATTGGCGAACCCATCACTTTCATGTCGTATTTTACAATTGAACCTACGCAGGAAAAAATTGACGCTTATTTAAATACATTTACATCTGAAATTATCGAAAATATTGAATGTGATTTATGGATCTTAGGATATCAAGTTCAGTTTATTAAAGGAGAACTTCCAAACAAAATACGTTGTTTCAACTCTATAGATGATGTAATTAAAATGTTGAGTTTTATATAATATTAATTAAACATTTTTTGAGTGTAAACAACAAGTATTTATTTTTTCTGTTATATTTACACTTAACAAAATTTAAACTCATGAAAGCGCTTTTTGATCAAGTCTCTAACCAGTGTAGTAAGCTTGTCACAGAGTCATATAGCACATCTTTTTCGCTTGCTACTCGAATGCTTTCAAACGAAATAAGGCAAGACATTTACAATATTTATGGGTTTGTGCGCTTTGCAGATGAAATTGTTGACACATTTCACCAATATAACAAACCTTTATTGTTCAAGCGTTTTGAGGAAGATTTAGAAAATGCACTTCAAGAAAAAATTAGTTTAAACCCTATTCTTAACAGCTTTCAAGAAACTGTGCACAGATACAGCATCGATCGCGAATACATAAATGCTTTTATGCAGAGCATGAAATGGGATTTATCTAAAAAAGTATATAACTCTGAAAAAGATTACAAACAATACATTTACGGATCTGCAGACGTGGTTGGTTTGATGTGCTTAAAGGTTTTTGTAAAAGGTGATCAGTCACTTTTTGATTCCCTTAAAGAACCTGCAATGGCGTTGGGTTCTGCCTTTCAGAAAGTTAATTTTTTACGCGATTTAAAGGCCGATTACGACCACCTTGAACGTACATATTTCCCCAATGTTGACATGAATTGTTTTGATGAAAACTCAAAGCAACTCATTATTTCAGAAATTGAAGCGGATTTCAACAAAGGCCTTTCAGGGATTTTTAAGCTTCCTGATGATGCTAAATTTGGCGTATATACCGCATATAAATACTATCTGCGTTTGCTTAAAAAACTTAAAAGAGTTCCTTCAACTCAAATAAAATCGAAGCGTATAAGAGTGCCAAACTACCAAAAAGCAGATGTCCTTGCACGCTCTTTTATTCGATATCAATTTAATGTCCTTTAAAAGAAATAGATGAGTATTGTTGCACAAGTTTTTATATTCTTTAGCACTTTTTTCGTCATGGAATTTATGGCATGGTTTACACATAAATATGTCATGCATGGTTTTCTATGGTCATTGCACAAAGATCATCATCACAAAAACCATGACTCGTGGTTTGAGCGCAATGATTTATTTTTCATTTTTTATGCTATTGTTAGTGCTGGTTGCGTTATCCTGTGGGGAGAATATAATTTCAAACCAGGGCTCGCTATTGGGATTGGAATTTTTGCCTACGGCCTTGCCTATTTTTTTGTGCATGATATTTTTATTCATCAGCGTTTTAAAGTTTGGCGTAACGCAAACAACCGCTACGCGCGAGGCGTACGCCGAGCGCATAAAATTCACCATAAGCACCTGGGTAAAGAAAAAGGTGAGTGCTTTGGTATGCTGTGGGTTCCGATAAAGTATTTTAAATAGAAAGATATGCCATTTCAATGGCAGCCGCTGCAGCTTCCGCGCCTTTGTTTCCCAATGCACCTCCGCTCCTAGCGTTGGCTTGTTCAACCGTATCGTCGGTTAGAACCCCAAAAATCACTGGTGTAATTCCCAAAATATTCAAGTCTTTAATTCCGTTGGAAACCGCCTGGCAGACATAATCAAAGTGCGCCGTTTCGCCTCTAATCACACTTCCTAATGCAACAACAGCATCAAAACCCCCATGAACAGCTTTCTTGCATCCGTAAATCAACTCAAAACTCCCAGGAACATCAATGCGCTGCACTTTGGTACATCCTTTATTTTCTAATACATCAAGAGCCCCTTGGTAAAGATTTTCTGTAATGGATGTATTCCAGCCAGACACAACCAATGCAACACGAAGCCTTTTCGCACTGGGAAGAGACTCCAAATCTAATCTGCCATGCTGTGCAGTAGCCATATATTAATTTTTTGCTTGCGCTAAAAGAACAGCAGCCTTGTTGGACTCTGGTGCTGAAGCATAGTTTTCTTTGAGATTTTCTAAAAATTCAGCAGCTGCGCTATTTTTATTGACTGCCAAAGCCACCTGAGCTGCTTTCAACAAGAAGCGTGGTGTGGTTAGGTCATTTTCAGCAAAAGAAACCGCTTTTTGGTAGTAGCCCAATGCATCTTCAAGTTGATTTAACTCTGCAAAAGCATCCCCAATACCACCCAACGCAAGTGCTCCAAGAATGGGGTCACTTGTTGAAAAGTTATCCAAATACGAAATCGCTTGATCAAAATCGCCTTGTTGTAAAAAAATCATACCAGCATTATATGTTGCCAATTGACTTGCATATGAACTGCCATAATTTTCAATGATTTCGATAAAGCCAGGTGCAACTCCATCACCCTCAAGCGCCAGTGTATAAAGCGAGTCTTGAACTGTAGGGTCCTGCATACCTTGCTTAAAGTAGGTTTGCGCCTGGGCCATGGCATTTGTAGATTCCTCATTTAAAGGCTTTAAAACAAAACTCATATACGCCAAGTAAGCGAGCACGATAATCACTACGGCGCCAATACTTGTCAGGATATAATTTTGATTTCGTGCAACCCAAGCCTCTGCCCGTCCTGCTGAAGTGTCAAGAGTTGTAAACACTTCCGCTGTGACACTGTCTTGTTCTGGAGCTTGTTGCTGTGCCGATTTAATTTTACCTCCGCGTTTTTTGTAAGTCGCCATGTTTAAAAAAAGTTATAAACGCAAAAATAAAATTTTTATTCAATACACCCTGCCACTAAATTGTTTATTTTGGTAGCTATATTCGCATCTTTCTTTATTGTATGAATAGTTTACGGCTAAACGCCTTACATATAACCCATTATAAAAACATCTCTTCTGCAGAATATCAGTTTGAAAAACCCATCCATTGTTTTGTTGGCAACAATGGAAAAGGCAAGACGAACACATTAGATGCGATTTATCATTTGGCAATGGGCAGAAGCTATTTTTCTTCCATAAACGCATATACCATTAACCATAACAAAGATTTTATGCGCATTGAAGGACATTTTGAACGTGAAAACAAAATAGAACGCATCGAATGTCAATTAAAACGCGAAGCGTCAAAATCTTTTATTCGAAATGGAAAAAAATACAATCGTCTTTCAGAGCACATCGGCTTACTGCCAACAGTGATGATTTCCCCTGCTGATGTGGACTTAATCAATGAGGGAAGTCAGATACGAAGAAGTTTTGTAGATAAACTTATTGGACAAGCAGATAGCGTTTACTTGCAACAGCTTATTCAATATCAAAAAATATTACAACAGCGAAACGCCCTGCTGAAACAAATGGGAAAGTTTGCCCAAAATGCACAAGAAACTCTCAGTATTTACAATGAACAACTGGTGCAACTTGGCACACCCATCCACCATGCGCGAATAGCTTATTTAACCGCTTTTGAACCGCTTTTTAAAAAGCGATACGCCACCATTAGCTGCGGAAACGAAAGTGCTACATTGGTTTATGAAAGTCAATTAAAAGACGGAGATTTTAGCACATTACTTGAAGCTGCTGCTTCCAAAGATCAACAAGCGCAATTTTCTACCGTTGGTATTCATAAAGATGATTTGGCTTTTGAAATTGATGGCTATCCCATTAAAAAATTTGGAAGTCAAGGGCAACGTAAATCATTTTTAATAGCGCTAAAATTAGCACAATTCGATATGCTCAAAAAATCCACAGCCGTAACACCACTGCTACTTTTAGACGATATTTTCGATAAGCTTGACGAGCAACGCGTTGCCGAAATCATTAATTTAGTTCACGAATCGTCGTTTGGACAATTGTTTATCACAGACACGCACCCTGAACGAACTGCGGATGTTATCAAGCAAACCAAACAACCCTTTGAACTTCATCAGTTATGAAAATCTATTATTTTTTTGTTTTTGCGTTGTTTTTGGGATGCGCACCCAAAGTATCCAAAGCAAATATCAACCAACTCAACGGCTATTGGGTTATTTCTGAAGCAAAAGCACCAAATGGCGAAAGTAGGCCATATATAGGTGCTGTGGAGGTAGATTTTTTTAAAATAAATGAAAAAAAAGGGCTTAGAAAAAAATTAAAGCCACTCCGCAACAATCAATTCAACAAGACCAACGACAAGGTTGATTTCACAATTTCATTTGAAGAAAAAAAATGTGTTATTACTTATGTTAGAAAAGAACACAGTTGGCAAGAAACAGTTGTAACTTTAAGCGAAGATGAACTCAAATTGAAAGATGGCAGAGGAGTTGTTTTTCATTACAAAAGATATCAACCATGAACACTAGAAAAGACGAACCGCAAGGGATTGGAGAAGTATTGCAACAGTTTACCAAAGCCAATAAATTAGAAAGAGGCTTGGACAACGCAAAACTTGAAACACTTTGGGCAAAACTTTTAGGTCCTGGAGTGCAAGCCTACACAGAATCCATCCGCTTATCTGGAGATACACTTTTTGTAGGACTTACCTCGTCTGTCCTTCGCGAAGAACTAAGCTATGGCAAAGACAATATCATTGCAATGCTAAACGAAGGGCTTAAAAAAGAGTGTATTAAAAAACTGGTGTTGCGTTAAAACTGCTCTCTTTCCGAAAAGTGAAAGGTTATTTCTATAGCGGCATTTTCATCGCTGTCTGAACCATGAACTGCATTCTCACCCAAAGAAGTGGCGAAGAGTTTACGAATCGTTCCTTCTGCAGCTTCCGCCGGATTTGTGGCTCCTATCAAGGTACGAAAATCGTTTACTGCATTCTCTTTTTCAAGCACCGCAGCAACAATTGGTCCACTTGTCATAAATGAAACAAGCTCGCCAAAAAAAGGTCTTTGGTTATGAATAGCATAAAATGCTTGGGCGTCGGCTGTTGTTAATTGCGTCATTTTTAGGGCAGAAATACGAAATCCAGCAGCTGTTATTTTATTTAAAATCGCGCCGATGTGGCCGCTGGCAACCGCATCTGGTTTTATCATAGTAAACGTCTGGTTTGTTTTCATGAGCATAATTTTGTGCAAACCTAATGAAATTACAGCAACACACGTTTAAGTATTTACTTATTTGTAATTTTGAACCATGATGCGAATAGCACTTATAGGCACGGGAAACCTTGCCATTCATTTGGTTCATGCACTCGAGAAGTGCAACGCTGTTGAGCTCGTTCAATGGATAGGCAGAAATGAAACACCTCCAAAACAAATCCCTAACACACCCTATTTTACAAGATACCAGCAAAATATTGATGTCGATTTATGCCTTATTTCCGTTACTGATGATGCGATATCATCTGTGGCACAACAGCTCAAAGAAAGCGATGTATTGGTGGCGCATACAGCTGGTGCGGTGTCTATGGGTGAATTAAAAACTTTAAAACGTAAGGGCGTTTTTTATCCATTGCAAAGCTTTAAGGAAACAATTCCTGTGGATTGGAGTACTGTTCCTATTTGCATAGAAGCAACAAATTCAGAAGATTTAGAACTGCTTACAAAACTTGCGTCTCAACTAAGTGAAAACGTACATCAAATTTATGAAAGCCAACGATTACAACTTCATACGGCAGCCGTATTTGTCAATAATTTTTGTAATCACCTGCTTGGCATAAGTCAAAATATTGCTGCTGATGCTTCACTTCCATTTTCAGTACTGCAACCACTTATTCAAGAAACTTTTGAACGCAGTTTTTCAAATCAAGCATTCGCAATACAAACAGGGCCAGCCAAACGAAACGATACATTAACACAACAAAAACACCTTTCTGTTTTGTCTGAAAAGCACGCTGCACTCTACCGCATTTTAAGTCAATCCATTTTTAACACACATAACACATGAGCTATAAAAAAGAATTTCGTCACATTACCACTTTTGTTTTTGATGTCGATGGCGTATTTACAGATGGTGGAATTACCATTCTACCTGACGGAGAAATGGTGCGCACCATGAACACCAAAGACGGCTATGCCGTAAAAGCGGCACTACATGCAGGGTTTCGAGTTGCTATAATATCTGGAGGTACAAACGAAGCTGTTCGACTTCGATTACAACAACTAGGCGTAGGAGATGTGTATTTGGGGGCGCATCAAAAAGGTCCTGTATTGAAAGAATTTGCTGAGAAATACAACATCTCATATGACGAAATGCTTTTTATGGGTGATGACATTCCAGATATTACTGCAATGAATTTGGCACGCATCGGTTGTTGCCCAAACGATGCCGTCTCAGAAGTTTTGGATACAGCTGATTATATTTCACATAAAGATGGTGGAAAAGGCTGTGTACGCGATGTTATTGAACAAGTGTTAAAAGTGCAAGAAAAATGGGGAACACTAACCAACGCTCGCAACGATAGCAAATGATTCAAAAACTGTATTTAGGTTCAGGATCTCCAAGACGTGTAGCATTACTCAAACAAATGAATATTCCATTTGAGCAACGCGTCATTGATGTTGATGAAGTGTATGCGAAAGATCTGAAAGGTGCAGCTATCACTGATTTTTTAGCAAAACTCAAAGGGAAGGTGCAACAAAAGATATTGCTGCCTAACGAACTCGTACTTACCGCTGACACCATTGTTTGGCACGAAGACATTGCGCTTGGCAAACCAAAAAACGAATTCGATGCCATAAAAATGCTCACATCACTTTCAGGGAAAACACATGAAGTTATCAGCTCGGTATGCTTGACTGTAGCAAATAAACAAAGTTGTGTTAACGACACCACAAAAGTGACCTTACGAGAGCTTACTTCAGAAGAGATTGAGTATTATGTGCGAACATACAAACCACTTGACAAAGCTGGCGCTTATGGTATTCAAGAATGGATAGGACTTATTGGAGTTGCAAAAATTGAAGGGTCATACACAAACGTTGTGGGTTTGCCGTCTGAGAAAACTTATAAATT
The DNA here is from genome assembly GCA_949487855.1 of Bacteroidota bacterium. Lineage (GTDB taxonomy): Bacteria > Bacteroidota > Bacteroidia > Flavobacteriales > Flavobacteriaceae > UBA7446. The sequence continues at coordinate 2,304 of CATAMV010000103.1, read as the reverse complement.
ACTCCAATCCAACTTAACCTATCTGGATGGTACTTTAGAGGAATCTTAGATTCCCTATATTTATATTTTGTCTGACAAAAAAACAAATCAATGGAACCAAAAACGTATGTCATTGAATTTTTTTCTGATGAATGGGTAATAAATTCCATAATTACCCTATTTGGTGTCCTTGTTTACCTATTCGCTGGTAAGCGCTTGCCACATAAAAAAGCTTTGCGTTTTGGAATGTTAATTTCAATTGTCTTAATCACGACGACCATCACTGGACACGTAAGAAATATCTTGAATGGTTATTGGAATATTAGCGACAATTTGCCTTTACACCTGTGCAGTATTTCAAACCTTATAGCTTGTTTTATCTTGTTCATTCCAAGGAGTAACAGACTTTTTGAGTTTTTATATTACGCAGGAATCCTTGGGGCGCTTCAAGCCCTTTTGACTCCTCAAATAAATAATTTTGATGGTTCAAGTTATGAGTACTTGGAATACTATGTTTCACACGCTGGAATCTTACTCTTACCTATTTTTATGTTTCATAATCTAGGATATAAATTGACAAAATTCTCATGGCTAAAAGTTGTATTATACCTAAACATCCTGTTACTTATTGTGATGCCTTTAAACTTTATTTTGGACTCTAATTATATGTACTTGGCGAGTAAACCTAATGTGAGTAATCCTTTTGTCATTGGTGAATGGCCCTATTATATATTGTTTTGGGAAATAATTATTGTAGTTTTTACCTATACCCTTTACTTCATAAGTACAGCAAAAAAGGTATAGCTTAACATTAAGCTAAACTTTAATGCGCTAATTTTGTAAAATGCAAAAATTTTCAGCTCTTTACGCCGAATTTACTGGAACATTTGCCATGGTGTTTTGTGGTACAGCTGCCATGGCAGTGAATGAAACTACGGGCGCTGTAGCTCACGAAGGTGTTGCCATCACTTGGGGACTAATTGTCATGGTTATGATTTATGCTTTTGGTGAGCATTCAGGAGCGCATTTTAATCCTGCTGTTACGTTTTCTTTTGCCCTTGCCAAGCGGTTTGCTTGGAAAAAAGTACCCAGCTACATCATTACACAAGCATTGGGTGCCATTGCAGCAAGTGTGGCAGTAAAAGCCTTAATCCCAGAAAGTGAAATTATCGGGGCTACCATCCCCTCAATTCCGCATGTTAGTGCATTTTGGTTAGAGCTGTTGTTATCCTTTTTCTTAATGCTTGTGATTTTACACATCAGCACCGGAAGTAAAGAAATTGGCCCTGTAGCTGGAGTTACTGTGGGCAGTGTTATTTTATTAGAGGCTATGTTCGCAGGACCGCTAACCAATGCATCCATGAATCCCGTGAGATCATTAGGCCCTGCGCTTATTGGAAATCATTGGGAGCCGATGTGGCTTTACCTTACAGCTCCATTTTCAGGAATGGCACTTGCCGTAATAGTTTTTAAAATGTTTCTTCCTTCACAAAGTGTTCAGTAATCCTGCCATTCTTGTTTGTGTAATTTGTGGTGTAATATATAGTATTACAGCTTTGTTAATGTTGCGGTTTCCACCTAAAAAAATTAATGACTTTTACGGCTATAGAACAAGTCTTTCCAAAAAAAGTCAAAAGCATTGGGACTATGCGCAAGTTGAGTCAGCCAAATACATGAAACAGGTAGGGTATTACAGCTTTTTGTGTTGTGCCCCATTTATACTATTTTCATACAACGAATGGCATGTTTGGATTGCAATAACCATTGTTACCTTATTACCTTTCCTTGCCCTTATCCAAACCGAAAAAGCGATAAAAAAACGGTTTAAAGATTGATTTTTGTTTAACTTTTATAACACAAGGTTAAACAAAAAAGGTATATTTGCGTAAAAGAACGCTATGTACCGTTATACCTCAAGACAAGAACTACCCACAACAATGGAACAAGCGTGGACGTTTCTTTCTGACCCTAAAAACTTAAAACGTATTACCCCAGATTATATGGGGTTCGACATTATATCAGGTGCTGAGCGCAAAATGTTTCCAGGTCAAATCATTCAATACCGGCTAACACCAATTATGAGGATTCCCTTTAGATGGGTAACCGAAATAACTCATGTTCAAGAAGGAGAGTTCTTTGTAGATGAGCAACGATTTGGTCCATATACTTTTTGGCATCACAAGCATTTTATCAAAAAAACGGAAAGCGGCGTGGTGATGGAAGACATTGTAGATTATAAGTTACCCCTAGGTCCATTAGGCTGGTTGGCGCATGTGCTTTTTGTGCGCGCAAAAGTCAAGCAGATATTTGATTACAGAGAAAAAG
>CATAMV010000102.1 GCA_949487855.1 Bacteroidota bacterium | reverse complement strand
CTTGACATACTTTTTTAATGCCTCCCCGTATGATTTTACCTTTCCAACAAAAACCATATGGTGATTTGTGTCTTTTAATGCCTTTGCAATAGATAACGCATTTTTTCTCGCTTCAAGTGTCCCCACACACAATACAAACTTTTCAGGAAGTTGGTGTTTTTTTGAAACAGCGTTCAACGATTCTTCCGAAAACGTAGTTTTAAAAACAGGATGACAGCCTTGGTAAATAACATCAATCTTCTCTGCTGAAATTCCTGTGAATTGTACTATATCGGCTTTTGTTTGCTCACTAATGGCGACTATTTTAGAAGCTGTTTTTACAGCATGATTTACTTTTCTTTTGTGGATTTCTACTTCAATAGATGAATATAGTTCAGGGTAACGATAAAAAATAAGATCGTGTACCGTTACAACTGAAGGTGTGTCAAGCGCTTTAGGTAATTCTCCGCTTAATCCGTGGAAAATATCAATACCATCATTTTTAAATTGTCGTACAATTGGACCTTGTCGCCAAAGGGAATGAAAAAAACGCCAAATGCCTTTTGGTTGTTTTTCTATGGTGTTGGGTAATGCTTTCCAGCGATTTAGTTTTTGTTTCTTTGGATTATAAAGGAGGTAATGGTTTTTTGGATAATAGGTTGCTAAAATGCGCACCAAATCACGGCTGTAGTTTCCTAAGCCACTGGCATTGTGAAAAATTCGCTTTGCATCGTACCCAATTCGCATAAGACAAAACTACTCTATTTTAGAGTAATAGGCCTAAAAATACTACCTTTGAATCAATGAAAATAAGTGGCTTTACTTTTTTGCGAAATACGTCTAAATTGTATTACCCTATTCTTGAATCTATACAATCTGCACTGCCTATTGTAGATGAATTTTTAATTGCCCTTGGCAAAGGGGATGCTGATGATGACTCAGAAGCGAAAATTAGCAGTTTGCAATCAGATAAAATCAAAATTATCCACACCGAGTGGGATTTGGAAACCTTTACTGGTGGAACAGAATACGCACGTCAAACCGATATAGCAAAGACGCATTGCACAGGCGATTGGCTATTGTACCTGCAAGGAGATGAATTGATTCACGAAGAAGATTACGATGAAATTACCACGAAATGCAAGCAATATTTAAACAACGCAGAAGTTGATGGTTTTTTGTTTAATTACTATCATTTTTATGGCGATTACGATCACTATTTCCGAGATCATTGCTGGTATCCATTTGAGATAAGAATAGTGCGTAACGACCCTGAAATCCATTCTTTTGCAGATGCGCAATCGTTTAGACGCATAACTGATTTTGATGGTAAAAGCTACCGCAAAAAAGAAGGAACTTCTAAACTAAATGTGGTAAGCCTAAATGCCAATATGTATCACTACGGATGGGTTCGCCCACCATCGTTGATGCGAAAAAAGCGTATGTATTTTGCGAAAGCTTATCGGGGAGATGCAGCAACTAAAGTAGAGTATGAAAAATATGCTGAAGGCTACGACTACGGACGTATGGATTATTGTTTAAAATTTAAAGGAACCCATCCAAAAGTCATACACAATAAAATTAAAACGCTTGACTGGAAAGATATACTCCGTTTTTCAGGACCAAATGTTATTGGCAGACCTGAAGCAAAACACGAAAAACGTAAATATCGAATCATTATTTGGCTTGAACGTGTGTTTTTTGGGGGTAAGGTTTTAGGTGGAAGTCAAAATTATAATTTAATAAAATAGTATAATGTTGATTAGGACATATGTCATACATGTAAGCACAGAAATTGGTCGTAGAAAGTTAATTGAAAAAGAACTTGAGGGAAAAGCATTTGACCCTACGTTTGTTCTAGACGGTGACATAAATTCGCTAAGTCAGTCAAGGTTAAACACTTTTTTTTCCGATAAAATGAAGGAGCCTAAAGCCGGAACATCTTGTGCGTTTAAACATATTCTAGCCTATCAAGATATTGTTAAAAATAAACATCCGCTAACCCTTATCATAGAAGATGATATTCGCTTTTATTCAAATGTTCATTTATTGGATCAAATTTTCAATGAAATTCAAGATAGAAATTTAAAAAGCTTTATTGTTTCTCTTGAAGATTCACGTTTAAAATACATACCCAAAAGCAAGCGTGAGAAAAAAAGATTATTGTATTTAGAACAAAGCGGAAGAATGACGGGTGCATACTTGATTGATTATGCAGGAGCAAAGCACATTCTGGATTATATTGAAACTAAAAAAGTTAGTGTTCCTATAGACTGGTTTCATAACGAGTGTATTCAAGAAAATATTCTTGAAATGTTTTGGGCACAACCCCCAATAGCAGTTCAAGGTTCTCTGGAAGGTTCTGTAAAAAGCTTGATTGGAAAAGTTAGATTTGGTGGCTTGAAAATTTTATTGTTTCGGATACAGAGGCTTTACAAGAGGCTGACTTATTATTTTAGGTAGTTTAAGTTTTATCAATCCCATTGTTGCACACAAACTTCTTCGCTTTCATGCGTTCATGCATCAGCTTGAGATTAATGTTTGTTCCTTCTTGATTGTAACTTCGTTTGTGGTCTAAGTGATATACAATTGCCTTGTTTTTCATGGATTGCTTTGTGAGTCCAATTCCTTTCAGTCGCCACTCTACATCATCATCTTCACCTACAGTAGCGTATACATAGGCTTCATCAAAACCATTAATTTGAAGCAATAATTCTTTCTTGATTCCCCAGTTACAGCCCTTAAGTCCACGTTCTTTTGTGCTTAATGAAATGTTTGTGTAAAGACCTTCCTTTATTTTATTTGCGCCACCTAAAACCAAATCTACTATCGAAAACCCATCGAACTGCATTTTTTCTTGAAGCTTGGTAGTCAGTTTTTCTGAAAGCATAACACGTCTCCCATAGCAAATTTTATTGCTGTGTTCTACGTTTTGATAGGCCTTTACAAAGTGTTTGTGTGGAATACAGTCGCCATCAATAAACACTAAAAATGATCCTTTTGATGCGCTAACAGATGTGTTTAATATCCGATTTTTACGAAAGCCAAT
>CATAMV010000101.1 GCA_949487855.1 Bacteroidota bacterium | reverse complement strand
TGTGGTGTATTGACAGTTTGGTGCTCCGAAATCCGCCACTGCGCCAAGCGCCAAACCGTTATGCGGCAGCTTAAAAAAAGACGACACCAAACCAAAAAAATCATCTTGACAACCACCCGACTTTGAACTACGAAGGATGAAATTTTTCAGGGACAACTTCCAGCATTTCCAAAAAACAGTTTAACCATTGACTTGGAGACAAACAAACAATTTGAGCATTAAGGTTTAAACCGAATTTTTCCGAAATTGACCTGACCTGACTTTTCCTGAAAATCGACTTTAAAGCTGTTTTTACAGATAAATCAGGTTTCTCTAACAGACAGGAAATAAATGCTAAGTATTTGGCTTTAAACTTAAAATCAAAAAATAAGTGTTTTCTTTTAATGTTTAACAGGGCTGATTTGACAGTTGGCGGTGGCAAGAAACTTTCAGGACCTACCTCATAGACAAGTTTCAAATCAAAAAAAGTATGATAGAAAACGGTATATGGATTGTAAAGCTTCCTCGAAAATAACTTTTGTGTAGGTTCTAACTGAAGGATAATGGAACCTCCCAGAAAATTTCCAAGACTCTCAAACATCAGGATTTTGAAAATATCGGAAGTAATGCCATAAGGAATATTTGACACCACTTTGAAAGGAAATTTCGGAACTGCAAAATTCCTAAAATCACAACCGACAACTTGAACATTTCGGGCATCAGAAAATAATTTTCGTAAATGTTCAACCAAAGCTGTGTCGTTTTCAATAGCAACAACATTGTTGGCGATTTTTAATAAATGAACAGTAAGAAACCCCTTGCCTGCCCCAATATCTAAAACCGTATCCTGATTACTTATATTTGCTTGTCTTATTGCATCTTTTATTAGCACTTTATCAATAGTAAAGTGCTGACCCGTAAAACGAACGGGCAATTTCTTTTTTGTCATTAGTAACTTCTTACAGGGCTGAATTCAACTTGCAAATGCAACAGAATTCTGATTAATAATTTGTTTAAATTTTTCGTTTGGCGTGAGGTATCCAAGTCTTTTACGAGGTCGATTATTGAGTTTATTTTCAATCCACTTAATCTGTTTGTTGGTTACTTCACTAAAGTCCTTACCCTTTGGGATATACTGCCTGATAAGCCCGTTGGTGTTTTCATTGGCACCACGTTCCCATGAGTGGTATGGTTTGCAAAAATAGAATTTTATTTCCAATTTTTGCGCAATTTCCTCGTGCTTTGCAAACTCCTTTCCATTGTCAGCCGTAATTGTGTGTATTAAGTTTTTCACTTTCCGCAGTGCCCATACTGCAATCTTAGCTACCGGGATGGCTTCTTTTCCCGACAACTTGCGTATCCAGACCCTGCTTGTTGCTCTGTCGTTAATGGTAAGAATGGCACCTTTGTGGTTCTTACCAATAATTGTATCTATCTCTAAATCACCAAATCTCTCCTTCAGTTCCACTATCTCGGGACGCTCATCAATATCCACCCTGCCTGGGATAAATCCTCGCCCTGCATTTTTAGAACCACGTTTGGCATACCTGCGACCTTGTCTGCGAAGATATTTGTGCAGTTTGCCACCCCGCCGCTTATCCTCCCAAATCCAGCGATATATCGTTTCGTGAGATACCATCGCAATTCCCTCCAAGCGGCTCCTGCCGACAATCTGCTCCGGGCTGAATCCTTTCTTCAACAGCTTTATTATCCGTTTTCTCATTGCCGGTGTAAGCACTTCCTTGCGATGTTTTTGCTGCTTGCGCCTGTCTGCTTTTCGCTGGGCAAGCTCCATGCTATAGCTACCACTTCGGGCGTCGCAATTGCGCTTTATCTCCCTGTAAACAGTGCTTTTATCTACTCCGATAGCTTCCGCTATTGCTTTTTTGCTCATCGGTATTTGCAACATCATAGAAATTGCATACCTTTGTTCCTCGGTTATATGTTTGCTCATCTGCAACTTTTTTTTCTTTGGACGGACAATTAAAGCAAAGATAGCAAACTTTATCCATTCAGAGTGAGAGAAAGGGGGACATTGTCTCTCTTTCCTCTCTGAAAAATAAATGTTTTTATTGCTTATTATCCGCACCCAAAAAGTTGCATTTATAAGTTGAACTCAAGGTATATACGCCATTAGCATAATCAAAATCGTCAACAGTATAGAATCCGTCAGACTTGAATCCCTGAATCAGACCCACCGGTTGTCCTTTACGAATGATGTAGTCA
>CATAMV010000100.1 GCA_949487855.1 Bacteroidota bacterium | reverse complement strand
GAAGGCGTTTCTTCGGTAAGTTTTTGGTGACGGCGTTGTACAGAACAATCGCGTTCAGACAAATGACAGGCTTTGCCAAAGGCATCTCCAACAACTTGAATTTCAATATGGCGTGGCTCCTCAATGAGTTTTTCCATATACATATCATCGTTACCAAAAGCAGCTTTTGATTCTTGACGTGCACTTTCCCATGCTTTTTCAAGTTCATCTTCTTTCCAAACGGCACGCATACCTTTTCCACCACCACCAGCGGTAGCTTTAAGCATAACGGGATACCCCGTTTTCTTGGCAAGTATCTGGCAATCTTTAAATGATGGAATAATACCTTCCGAGCCTGGAATAGTAGGCACTCCTGCAGCTTTCATGGTTGCCTTGGCGGTTGCCTTGTCACCCATTTGTTGAATCATTTGTGCAGATGCGCCAATAAATTTTATTTTGTGTTCTTCACAAATTTTCGAAAACTTGGCATTTTCAGACAAAAATCCATAGCCTGGATGAATGGCATCGGCATTTGTAATTTCAGCAGCCGCAATGATGTTTGCCATTTTTAGATACGATTCGCTACTTGGCGCAGGACCTATACACACGGCTTCATCTGCAAAGCGAACGTGTAAACTGTCGGCATCTGCTTTAGAGTAAACGGCCACCGTTTTGATGCCCATTTCTTTACACGTGCGAATAACACGCAGCGCAATTTCGCCACGATTGGCGACTAAAATCTTATTAAACATAAGCAAGGTTTATGATGGGTCAATAACAAATAAGGGTTGATCAAACTCAACGGGTGATGAATCGTCAACTAAAATCTTTACAATTGTACCGCTAGTTTCGGCTTCAATCTCATTGAAGAGTTTCATAGCTTCGATTACGCAAAGCGTATCGCCTTCTGCAACACGGTCGCCAACTTCAATAAAGTTAGGCTTATCGGGAGACGGTTTGCGATAAAAAGTTCCAATTATGGGAGATTTCACGGTATGTCCATCTGTAACTGCATCAGCTGGTGCAACCGGCGCGGCTGGAGCAGCAGGAGCGGCCACAACCTCTTGGGTTGGTGCAACGACTACTGGTGCTGCTTGTGAAATGGCAGCAACAGGAGCAGCAGTTTCTCCTTTGTTTGTTTTGACCGTAATTTTAATATCGCCCATTTCAAGGCTAACTTCACTAGCACCTGATTTGGCGACAAACTTTATCAGGTTTTGGATTTCTTTTAATTCCATGGTGTATTGTTTTTAGGTGTTGTATGCCCACGTCAGGTAGGTAGCTCCCCAAGTGAAGCCACCACCAAAGGCAGTGAATAATAATTTTTGGTTCTTTTTTAATTTGCTTTCGTAATCCCAAAGCAATAAAGGAAGTGTTGCCGCAGTGGTATTCCCATAGCGTTCAATATTAACAAGCATTTGCTCATAATCTAAGTCTAAATTTTTTGCAATGGCATCTAAAATTCGCTTATTAGCTTGATGCGCCACTACATAGTCAATGTCATTTTTGGTCAAATTGTTTTGATCAAGTACTTGCTCAATGGCATCTACCATATTTGAGACGGCGAATTTAAACACCGGACGTCCTTCTTGATGGAGAAAATGTTTTCCAGCCGCGACCGTATCTGAAGAAGCAGGTAACATAGAGCCGCCAGCTTCGATTTTTAAAAACTCCCTTCCTTTGCCATCAACGCGAAGGACTTCATCTTGAAGTCCTAAATCTTCATCGTTGGGTTCAAACAAAACAGCTCCTGCGCCATCGCCAAAAATAACACAAGTGCTACGATCCGTATAGTCAATAATAGATGACATGGTATCTGCGCCAATAAGCAATACTTTTTGATAACGCCCCGAAGAAATATGTGCTGAAGCTGCAGACATTCCGTATAAAAACCCCGAGCACGCGCCTTGCAAATCATATGCAAAAGCATTTAGTGCTCCAATTTCAGTTGCAACAAAGGCAGCCGTAGAGGAAACAGGCATGTCTGGAGTAGCAGTGCTTACAATAACCAAATCTATAGCAGCAGGGTCAAGGTTTTTTTTCTGAACAAGTTCTCGAGCTGCGGCAATTGCCATAAACGAAGTTCCAAGTGAGGTAGGTTTTAGAATGCGTCGTTCTTTAATTCCCGTACGAGAAGTGATCCACTCATCGTTTGTGTCTACCATTTGCTCTAAAGCGGCATTGGTGAGCACATGCTCAGGAACGTAGCCTCCAACGGCGGTTATGGCTGCGGTTTTTGTAGTCATATAACCCGAATTACACAAAAGTGCT
>CATAMV010000099.1 GCA_949487855.1 Bacteroidota bacterium | reverse complement strand
GTTTTCTTTATTTGCCTGTACTACTTTTTTGTTGCACCAACCATCAAAATAGGCTTCAGAATATACTTGTGTGGACAGTAAAGTGGTATCGCAAAAAATAATTTTATTTGCTCTTTTTATTGCTTCATTTTCCAGTTTAATTTGCCCAACAGCAATAGGCAGAATATCTTCTGGAGCACATATTTCATGTGATTTATACCATTTTTCTTCTAAATATGTTCTGGCAAATTCTGGAACCCAAGTTGTGTTGTAGTGTTTTGCCAATGCTTGTGCCAACGTTGTTTTTCCAGTTGATTCAGGACCAAATAGCGCTACTTTTATGCAGTTACTTTTGAGTTGATTAAGAAGTGTTTCCATGCTAAAAATCCGTAGATGGCAATGACGGTAAATATAAGGTATTGCAGGCTTGTAAAGGTCAGTCCTTTGTAAAAATAGAGCGGCACTGAAATGATGTCTCCAACAATCCAAAAAATCCAATTTTCAATCTTTCTGCGTGCCATAAGCCACATGCCAACAAAAAATATAGCTGTAGTTACAGTATCAACATAGGCTGTCCAGTTTGTCCACTTCCCCGCCGATTGATAAACCACGTAAACAAATACCAGGGTAATAATGAAAATTAAAAAAGAAGTTCGTTTTTCTTTGGCGTTTGTTTTGCTTATTGGGGTTACATTATCGTTTGTCTTTTTTGTCCAAACGTACCAGCCGTAAAGGCTCATAATAAAATAATACGCGTTTATCATCATGTCGCCCAGAAGTGCCCATTTCCAAAGCAAATACACAAAAATTGAGGTTGAAATAAGTCCTGTTGGAAATACCCAAATATGATTTTTCTTCGCGTACCAAACGCTTAAAAAACCAAAGACAACCCCTGTAATTTCAAGTGCAATATCTGCAGCTGCATACTTCGCATATTGCCCAAAAAGAAACTCAAAAAGAAGGCTCATATTCACTGCGGTTCGATTTAACTACTTTCATGTTTAAAATGATATGATCTGTTTGTTCAAAAGCTTCTTTAGTGGCTTTGGTAATCAACGACATAACGGTTGAAAATTCGCCATAAACTTGTGTGCTTAGCGGCGTTTCTTTTACGGTACAACCCGATGCACGTAGGGCTTTTATATATGCAATGATGGGTGGCACAAAATTATCTTGAAGTGGTGTGAGTGTGAGTTCAACCGAAATTTCCATGGTTATGCTGTTTTTATGGCCAAGGCACATGAGAAATGCTCCCAAAAATACAGCCAATTCTTAAGTTTTATTGTCTTTTGATTTAGGTTAACTACTGCCACAGGATATTCGCTATCCAAATTTGTAGTGCGTATATCGTGCAAAAAGCTAACCCCTTTTTTACCCAAAGCTTTGTAAGCAGCCTCTTTGATGCACCATTGCGTGGTACGGATTCGGTCTGTTGCATTGGGTGTACGTTCAGACACATCCAAAAATCTAGATGCAATTCGATGCACTTTAGGACGTTCTTTTTCAATATCAATCCCTAAAGGTTTGTCACCAATAGCAATGGCAGAAAATTGGTGCGAATGTGAAATGGAAATAAACCTTCCATCGTTCAAATGCGGCTTTCCAAAATCATCATAATGCAGGGCGCTTGGCGTGTAACCAGCAGCAGCTAAAAGCTGGCGTACGCTTAAAAATCCGCAACGATGAACGTCAGATTTCATCTGGCTTAACCTGTTGATACACAAATTAGTAAGTTCTATTCCTTTACGCAATACGGTTTCGTTTTCCGTAATATGCCACACCAATATTTGGGTATTGTATGGTACGTCAATTTTTTTGTAAATGGGCATGGAATACTGTATTTTTGCTTTCTAATTGCTAAGAATCAAATATACAACTATGGCTACTAAAACAACTACTTACGTGCCTTACAAAGTAAAAGACATTTCGCTTGCCGACTGGGGAAGAAAAGAAATAGAACTCGCCGAAGCAGAAATGCCTGGGCTTATGGCACTTCGTGAAGAATATGGCGCAGAACAGCCCTTAAAGGGTGCGCGTATTGCAGGATGCTTACACATGACCATTCAAACGGCGGTACTTATTGAAACGCTTACTGCACTTGGTGCAGATGTAACATGGAGTTCTTGTAATATCTTTTCAACACAAGATCACGCCGCAGCAGCCATTGCCGCAGCGGGAATTCCGGTGTATGCTTGGAAAGGTATGAACGAGGAAGAATTC
>CATAMV010000098.1 GCA_949487855.1 Bacteroidota bacterium | reverse complement strand
TAAACACCACAGGCTTGCGCTTTTTTACTGTCTATGGCCCTTGGGGAAGACCCGATATGGCACCCATGTTGTTTTTGAATGCCTTGCTTGCAGATAAGCCCATTCAGGTGTTTAATAACGGGGACTTACAGCGTGATTTTACCTATGTGGGCGATATTGCGGCTGCCATATTAAAATTGCTTGATAAAGATAACGAAGCGCTTTGTCCGAACTATCGATTATTCAATATCGGAAATGCACAGCCTATTATTTTAGAGGAATTTATCCAATTGATGGAAGAGATTGCTGGAAAAAAGTTTGTGCGTCAAAACAAACCTATGCAGCCCGGCGATGTGTACAGAACTCATGCAGATGTTAGTGCATTAGAGGAACATATTGGTACTATTGGACACACCCCACTTAAGAAGGGGTTGCGTCATTTTGTGGCGTGGTTTCATGCCTATTACCAAGATTGAGGCGTAGCCGTTTGTCAAAAAACATATAGTAAATTCCCAAAAACGATACCGCAGCGGTAAGTAGTGTAAACCAAACACCAACTGCAGCGGATAGTTCAGGAGATATGGCAAGCCAGCTGCCACTTTGTAAAAACAGAAATTCTCTAACCCCAAGTCCGGCAAAGGACACGATAGAAGCTACTGCGGAAAGCAAGAAAACAAGCAGTAAGGGTTGGATCAATGAAACCTCAACGCCCAAAGCCAAAATAATACTGGCAACACTTAGCAATTGCATCAACTGTACCGCAAAACTCCATAGCAAGGTTTTGCTGTAAACCGCTTTGCTTTTAAAAATAACACCTGCTGCATAATACCCTATAAAAATAAGCGCTATTAAAATTGGAATGCGCCAACCAAAAGCAATGGGCAGTATGCGTTTCGGGTCTAGCAGGAGGACACAACACAACAACGCACCCAAACCTATTGCACGGTCTAACACCAATGCTTTGCCTGTTTTTTTCCAAGACCAGTCTAATGTTTTGTGCAGCTTTAGTGCCTTGTAAGCATCCCCACCAATGCCGCCTGGTAAAAAGAAATTATAAAACATCCCCAACAAGTAAAGGCGATGGTTGGAACTTGGTTGCAACCTAAATGAAAAGTGGTTAAAAACCCCCAACAAACGCCATGAGGACAGGTATTGAGACAACACAAAAAACACCATTGCCAAAATCACAAACCCCCAATGCACATCAAAAATGACCGTTGCCAATGCGCTTAAATCGAGCTGTTTGATAAATAAATACACAAATAGTGCACTTATGCCTAATTGTATCCATTTAAGTAATTGCTTACGCATCGAAGCGAGAAACTTTACGCACACGAAACGGCTTTTTATCTTGGGACTCAAAGTACGTTTTCATTAATAAATCATACAAAATTCCGATACTAAAAAACTGCACGCCTACTACAATAAGCAGCACCGCCAAAATAAGTAGCGGTCGTCCCCAAATGTCCTCGCCCATCAATTTAAGCGCCACAAAATACAGCCCCAACAAGGATCCAGAGCCAAACAGTGCAAGACCGATATTACCGAAAAAATAGATGGGTTTTTGCAAGAATTTACGTTGAAATAAGATGAGGAGTAAGTCGTTGACTACTTTAAAGGTCCTACCCAATCCGTATTTGGAAACGCCAAATTGCCTTGCGTGATGCCGCACAGGAACTTCGGAAATTCGGGCGCCGTCCAAAAATGCAGCCAGGTTGATAAAGCGGTGCATTTCGCCGTACAAGTTTAAGTTTTTGGCGGTTTCTTTGGTAAATACTTTTAACGCACAACCTTGATCTTGAATGTTGAGTTTGGTGGTGCTGCGAATAATCAAATTCGCAATTTTGGAAGGGATTGTTTTGAGTTTAGAGTCTTGTCTTTTTTGACGAACGCCTGTAACCACATCCCAATCTTCATCAATCAATTTTGTGAGCATGGCGGGAATATCGTCTGGGTCGTTTTGCAAGTCGCCATCCAAAGTAACGACATACTCGCCTTGCGCCACGTCAAATCCTGCTGCCATGGCGAGGCTTTGCCCGTAGTTTTTTTTCAATTCTACCAAAACTACTTTCGGATTGTTCATTTTTTTAATTGATTCTCGTGTGGCGTCGGTAGAGCAATCATCAACATAAATTAGCTCAAAGGTATATCCGTTGAGCGCCGTACAAATTCGATCTGTAAGCAATGGGATATTCTCCTCCTCATTAAAGACAGGAACAACAAGTGAAAGCAAAGCGGTTGTATTCGACATTTATGCGCTATTTTTACAAAGGTACTAAGAACCCAATGAGTTGATGAAATTCTCTTTAGAAAACAACCAAAAAGGCTGGATTTTTGCCGTATTCGTGGCAGCATT
>CATAMV010000097.1 GCA_949487855.1 Bacteroidota bacterium | reverse complement strand
TTCATACTCCAAACGATGCAAAAGAAAAACTTGCAGCAGGCGCGTCTTTAATTCAGCTTTATACGGGATTTGTTTATGAAGGTCCAGCAGCGGTAATGAATATTAACAACGCATTGTAGAGCATGGCGAAGGCTATGCCACAGCTTATTACGGATATATGTGGGCAGATGTGCTTACCGCTGACGCTTCAGAGGCATTTAAAGAAGCCCCTGGTGGTTTTTATGACGAAGAGATGGCAGATAAGTTGGTGACCTATTTATTTTCACCACGTAATTCGATTGACCCTGCTCAGGCATACCTCATGTTTCGTGGACGTGAAGCCAGCATTGACGCGTTGATGCGTGCTCGCGGCTTTCATGTAACAAACTAAGTTGTTAATTTTATCAATAGATTTTAGTAATTTATACCCAAATTTATTGAATGAAAAATTTGGCTTACCGCACAGCGGATTCCTATCAACAAGCAAAACAGTTCGCAAGCGATAATCCAGAATCCTTTTGGGCGGATATTGCTAAAAATTTTGAATGGCACACCTCTTGGAATACGGTGTTGGAATACGACTTTCACACTCCTAAAGTAAAATGGTTTTTTGGTGGAAAATTGAATATAACTGAAAATTGTTTGGACAGGCATCTGAAAACACAGCCAGACCAAACCGCTATCATTTTTGAACCTAACGACCCAGGTGAAGTTGCTCAGCATATTTCATATAGTGAATTGCACAGCAGGGTTTGTCGTGCGTCAAACATGTTAAAAGCTAACGGAGTCAAAAAAGGAGATAGGATATGTATTTACATGCCTATGACGCCAGAATTAGCGATTGCAGTGTTGGCATGCGCGCGAATTGGCGCCATTCATTCCGTAGTTTTTGCAGGATTTTCGGCAACGGCATTGGCAGCTCGTATAAATGATGCCCAGTGCAGTATGTTGCTTACTGCTGATGGAGGTTTTAGGGGTGCTAAAGTAACGCCACTTAAAGATATTGCAGATGAGGCTTTAACGTCTTGTTCTTCTGTAAATAATTGTATTGTTCTTAAACGAACTGGGCAAGACGTATCGTGGAATCCTATTGATTTGTGGTGGCACGAAGAAATTGAAAAAGTCAACGACGTTTGTCCTGCTGAAGTTATGGACAGTGAAGACCCCCTTTTTATTTTATATACTTCGGGTTCTACGGGAAAGCCAAAAGGAATGGTCCATACTTGTGGAGGTTATATGGTATATACCGCTTATTCTTTTCAAAATGTATTTCAGTATCAAAAAGGCGATGTGTATTGGTGTACCGCAGACATTGGCTGGATTACCGGACATTCCTATATTGTGTATGGTCCTTTGGCCGTAGGCGCAACTACAGTTATGTTTGAGGGTGTTCCTTCCTATCCAGATTTTGGACGCTTTTGGGAAGTGTGTGCCAAACACAAGGTAAATCAGTTCTATACCGCACCAACTGCCATTCGTGCGCTACAAAAGCATCCAGTTGAGTTGGTTAATAAACATGATTTATCATCGTTAAAAGTATTGGGCTCTGTTGGCGAGCCAATAAATGCAGAAGCCTGGCATTGGTACGATAAACATGTAGGAAAACACAATTGTCCTATTGTTGATACATGGTGGCAAACCGAAACAGGAGGTATTTTGATATCCTCATTGGCAGGTGTAACACCTCAAAAACCAACCTATGCCACGTTGCCTATGCCGGGCGTTCAAGTCGTGTTGCTTGACAACGAAGGCAATGAAATTGAAGGAGAAACAGAAGGGATTTTGGCAATAAAACATCCTTGGCCTTCAATTGCACGGACTATTTGGGGTGACCACGAACGTTATAAAAACGTGTACTTTTCGGCCTACCCGGGTTATTATTTTCCTGGGGATGGCGCACTTCGTGATGCCGAAGGGAACTTCCGTATTACGGGTAGGGTAGACGATGTGGTAATTGTTTCGGGACATAACCTTGGAACGGCACCCATTGAAAATGCGCTAAATGCACA
>CATAMV010000096.1 GCA_949487855.1 Bacteroidota bacterium | reverse complement strand
GTATTTTCAGGTGTTGTATTTAACGGCATTATCTTTTTTAACATATTACTGGGCACCTACGAGCGTAGAGGGCACTATGAAATGGTTGAAAAAGTGGGACTCTATTGGCACTTTGTAGATCTTGTTTGGGTTTTTGTATTCACTTTCTTTTATCTTGTATAACATGGCACATAAACTTTCTATTTTTCGCGGACTTGTTACATTTAAGTCCAATACTCAAAAAATTTGGGGCGTACTTATTTTTCTTTCCATAGTTACCATAATCGAAGTTGCATTTGGAATTATTAAGCCTGCATTTTTGATGACTCCCGTGCTTGGGATGAAAGGACTAAACTGGATTTTTATTATCCTTACAATTGTAAAGGCATATTATATTGCGTGGGACTTTATGCACTTGCGTGACGAAAAGCGTAGCTTTACGTCATCTATTGTACTGCCACTTTTAATCCTTATTCCATACCTTGTTTTTATTTTGCTTATTGAAGCCGACTACATTTACAATGTAATGTTTGATGGATTCGTAAGCTGGAATTTCTAAATTAACAATGAAAAAATACATCGTCCTAGCCATTCTTTTTATTTTCCCGCTAGTGGTGTATTTATTTTTTGCTTCTGGAGTAAATCGTTTTGCTAAACTTCCTGTGCTCACAAAAAATGTTCAAGAAATAAGCACATATAGTGATGCACAATTTGAAGACCGTATAACGGTTCTTGGTTTTTTTGGTAATGTGTTACAAGACAAAAAAGTACTGGCATTAAACCTGAACCAAAAAATATATAAGCGTTTTTATAAGTTTACAGACTTTCAATTTCTTATTGCATTACCAGAGGGGGCAGAGGTGCAAGCAGAAAATCTTAAGCAAGAACTTGAAGGTACAACGGGGACCGATATGTCGAGATGGAATTTTGTGTTTTTATCCCCCAACGAGCTTCATAGTATTTTTAAAAGTTTGAATTTACCTTTATCTCTAGATAATACGTTATCAAACCCCTTTGTGTTTATCATTGACAGAGATGGCAATCTTCGGGGCAGAGATGACGATGACTTTTTTGGTTACGATGCTCGTTCCGTAGCCGACATCAACAACAACATGGTGGATGATGTCAAGGTTATTTTGGCTGAATATCGCTTGGCTCTAAAAAAGTATAATCAGGGTCGTAAACCATAGCTATGCGCCGTTATTCCTACATTGCTGTAGCCTTTATTGTTTTGGTGTTTGGCATCATTTTCATTCCACGCATAATTGAACGTTTTCAGCAAGCCAGTTTTGTAGATAGCAATCGCTTGAGCGCTCCGCTTCCGCTTTCATTTATAGAACTCGATGGCGAAAATAAACGCGTTCCTGATTTTGTGTTTACCAATCAAGATGGACGCTTAATTTCAAACGAAGACTACTTGGGCAAAGTATATGTTATCGAGTTTTTCTTTACTACTTGTCCAACCATTTGTCTTATTATGAATGCTAATATGAAACGCTTAGAGGAAGCGTTTGGTAATCGGGATGATTTTGGCATTGCTTCATTTACTATTGATCCAGATAAAGACACCCCTGAGCAACTTAAACGCTACGCCGAAAATATGGGTGTATTTAGCCAAAACTGGCATTTTCTTACCGGAGACGCTTCAACTATTTATGAACTAGCAAATACCGGGTTTAACATCTTTGCAGGGATTAATCCTAATGTTGCGGGCGGGTTTGAACATCAGGGCTATTTTGCCTTAGTGGATCAAAATGGCTACCTTCGTTCAAGAACTGATCGATTTGGCAATCCAATTGTTTATTACTTAGGTATCCCTGAGTCAGAATTGGAAATTCAAGGTACAGACATGCTTCTCGAAGATGTTCAAAAATTGCTAGAAAATGAATAATAAATCCTTACGCCGTTATAACGCTATTATTATTGCCGTTTCCATCTTAATTCCTATTGTGGTGGCAGTATTATTTACCGTTCGAATTCCAAACGTTGCACCGCTAGACATGCTTCCGCCTATTTATGCTACCATTAATGGCATTACAGCTGTTTTTTTGGTACTTGCCGTTGCACAAATCAAGCGAGGTAATCGAAAAAATCACGAAAGGTTAATGAGAATTAATATTTTTTTATCCTTACTATTTTTGTTGATGTACATTGCCTATCACGTTACCTCAGACTCTACCCCCTATGGTGGAGAAGGGATAATTAGATATGTGTATTTCTTTATTTTAGTTACGCATATTGTGTTATCTGTTGCGCTAATTCCGTTGGTGTTATTTACGTACAAACACGCTGCGCTTCGTGATTTCAAGGCACACAAACGCCTATCAAAAGTAACTTTCCCTATTTGGCTTTACGTAGCTGTTACAGGTGTGGTTGTTTATTTTATGATTGCACCTTATTACGGATAAAATGATTACGTATCTAACATTTTTCTCCTTAAAAATTTTGGGGCTACAATGTGCCATGTGCCGTGCGGTTTTGGAAACAGGTGCTGATGCCGAAACTGCCAAAAGCCTTAACGACGGTATTGTCTATTTGATGGTGGTTCCTTATATCCTTGTTGGGGTTGTTGGTTATGCTGTTTACAGGCAGTTTTACAAAAAATAATACTTTTGTAACGTATTCACTACTTGCTCGTTATGTAAGAGTATCCTCCTAGACAACTAAAGGTTGCCCCTATGATAGAAATCAATGAATTACATAAGTCCTATGAAATTGGTCATAATTCCCTTCATGTACTTAAGGGCATAAATTTTAATGTAGCAGCAGGTGAAATGGTTGCTCTTATGGGCTCATCAGGTTCTGGAAAATCCACCTTACTCAATATTTTGGGTATGTTAGATAATGCAGACTCTGGCAGCTATATATTAGATAATAATCCCATTAAAAACCTTGACGAAACCAAAGCCGCCATTTACCGTAATAAGTTTTTGGGATTTGTATTTCAGTCGTTTAATCTCATTTCTTATAAAACAGCATTAGAAAATGTAATGCTTCCGCTATACTATCAAAAAGTGGCGCTAAAAGAACGTCAAGAACGTGCGAAAAAGTTTTTAGAACAGGTAGGTTTAGGCCCTTGGGCAACACACCACCCCAACGAACTCTCGGGGGGACAAAAACAACGTGTTGCCATTGCTAGAGCCTTGGTTTCTGAACCAAAAGTACTACTCGCAGATGAGCCTACGGGGGCTTTGGACTCCAAAACGTCTTATGAGCTTATGGAGGTATTACAAAACATAAATGACAAAGGCATTACCTTACTCATTGTAACACATGAAGAAGACATTGCCAAAATGTGCAAGCGTATTGTGCATTTGAAAGATGGTGTAATTGTTGAAGATAAAAAAGTCAAACAAGTTAGAGCAAGTTCAGATGTGGAATAGAGACCGATGGCAAGAAATGTTTTATACCCTACGCAAGAACAAGTTGCGTACAACACTTTCGGGTTTTACCGTAGCTCTGGGTATTTTCATTTTTGTGTTGCTTTTTGGTTTTGGAAATGGGCTTAAAAACTCATTTGAAGAATTTTTTTTAGATGATTCTACCAATACGGTTTGGTTATATCCAGGTCAGACCGAGAAACCTTATCGAGGCTTTAAGGCAAAACGCCGAATTATTTTTAAAAATGATGATTTGGTCGAGATACAACAAAACTTTCCCTTTTTTATTGACTATCTCACGCCGCGTATTAGTAGAGGCGCACTTGTAAAAAGGGGAAAGGAAAGTAATAATTACACAACCAGAGGCATTGCACCAGGGCATCAATATGCCGAAAAAACAATCATTACCAGCGGGCGTTACATTAACGAAGCAGACGTGAAAAACAAAACCAAATTTGCTTGTATTGGCAGGTTAGTGAAAAAAGATTTGTTTGGAAACAAGCCCGCAATTGGAGAGCAGATTGATGTAGGAGGGGTTTCGTTTAAAGTAGTTGGCGTATTTAAAGATGAAGGTGGCGATAACGAAGAACGCCTTATTTATATCCCATACACCACACGTCAACGCCTCGAAAAAAGCAACGACCGTGTGGATCAAATTATTGTGGCATTTCGTCCCGAACTAGGATATGCAGGAGCGTTGTCATTAGAAAAGAAACTAAACAATTTTATGCGTAAAAAACACAACATTGCGCCTAATGACCGCAGTGGTATTTATGTTCGCAATGTAGCAGCCGATTTAAAGGATACCCAGCAATTTGCGGGCGCGCTCCAGTGGGTTGTGTTTTTTATTGGAATAGGAACTTTATTAGCTGGTATTATTGGCATCTCCAATATCATGGTCTTTGTGGTTAAAGAGCGCACCAAAGAGTTGGGAATTCGTAAGGCAATAGGGGCAACGCCCAGGTCTGTAGTAGGAATGATTTTACACGAATCGGTTTTTATTACCACCATTGCGGGCTATACAGGTTTGTTAGCAGGCGTAGGAGTACTAATGCTCATTGGAGATTCTCTAGAAGATTACTTTATCATCAACCCATATATTAGTACAGGTACCGCCGTTGCTGCAACAGTAACTTTAATTCTTTTTGGCGCAATAGCAGGTTATATTCCCGCCAGACGTGCTGCCAAAATTAAACCCATAGTTGCCTTAAGAAACGAATAATGTTTAGAACGCTTTTTGATAGAGATACTTGGCAAGAAATTTTTGGATCTATCCAAAAAAATAAAATTCGCACGTTGATTACTGTTATTGGCGTGTTGTGGGGAATTTTTATTTATGTCACACTTTCGGGTGCCTCAAAAGGAATAAATAACGGATTTGAACGTCAATTTGAAGAAGTTGCCATTAACTCCCTTTTTGTTTGGGCGCAAAGTACCAGTATTCCATACGATGGATTCCGAACGGGACGAAGCATGCAACTTAAATTAGACAATCAAGGTTATTTGATGCAGCGCGTGCCTCAACTCCAATATGTGGCACCTAGAATTGCTCGAGGAGTTTTTGGGGGTAACGGATCTTCTGTAAAACGTGCCGGGAAAAGTGGTGTTTATGCCATATATGGGGATTTCCCCATTTTGGTAAAAATTGCCTCAAAAGATATTTTCGATGGAGGGCGTTTTATCAATCAAGCTGATATTGATAACCAACGAAAGGTTTGTGTAATTGGCGAACGTACCCAGACCGAACTTTTTGAAAAGGATGAAGACCCGGTTGGGAATTACATACAGATTGATGACATGTATTTTCAAGTGATAGGTGTACATAAATTTTCTGGCGGTGGTGGATTTGAAAACGACAGTGATATTTTTATCCCGTTTACAACCTTTAAAAAACTGTACAATACTGGCGATAACGTTGATTGGTTTGCCTTGGCAGCCTATGACAGCGCGGATGTGGTAGCTGTTGAAAAAGATATTAAAGCAGCACTTAGGGTAAAACACCGTGTGCATCCCGATGACGAACGTGCATTTGGGAGCTTCAATTTGGGTGAGATATTTAACAAAGTAAAAGGCTTTTCAAATGGTATGTATATATTGTCTTTAGTAGTGGGCATCGCTACTATTTTAGCAGGGGTTATTGGCATTGGAAATATTTTATTGATTTCGGTTCGGGAACGTACCAAGGAGTTAGGTATTCGCCGCGCATTAGGTGCTACTCCTAGAGAAGTCCGTATGCAAATCATTATTGAATCTGTGTTTTTAACGCTTATAGCAGGTATTGTAGGGATTATTTTGGGCGCTTTTGTACTTGCTTTTCTTGGTTATATGTTTAATGACCCACAATTTCCATTTGTTAACCCAACAGTTCCCATCAAATTTATTTTAGGGGCATTAGGACTAATGGTCGGATTAGGCACACTAATCGGACTTATCCCTGCACAGCGTGCAGTAAGTATCAAACCCATAGACGCATTAAGAGAAGAATAATAACGAAAACCCACAAAAATGAAAAAAGTCACCAAATATATTCTTATCACACTCCTTGTTTTTGGCGTGCTGTTTTCGGCAGCATATTTTGCTAAAACAAATAGCAAATCCGCTATTACCTATAAAACCGAGAAGTTGTTTAATACCACCATTGAAAAAGAAACGGTGGTAACGGGAAAAGTAGTTCCTGAAGATGAAGTAGAAGTAAAACCACAGATTGGCGGAATCATTGACCGTATTTTTGTAGAAGAAGGCGATCAAGTAACTACGGGCGATCTTATTGCGCGGATCAAAGTTGTGCCAAACGAGCAAAACCTAAATACTGCTAAAGGACGTGTAAAAAAAGCAGAAATTACTTTTGCTACGCGCAAAAAAGATTTTGTTCGAAATAAAACACTTTACGATAAAGGCATTATTTCCAATGCCGATTATATCGCCAATGAGCTGTTATTTAATCAGGCAAAACAAGATGTATTAAATGCTGAAAGCGATCTTCAAATTATTAAGGAAGGTTCTATTGGCGGGTCGAGTGCTGCCAACACGGATATCCGAGCTACAGTTCCTGGAACTGTTTTGGAAATCCCTGTTAAGGAAGGTGATCAAGTTATTGAATCGAATAGTTTTAATGCCGGAACAACCATTGCGGCTATTGCCGATTTAAGCAAGATGATTTTTGAAGGAAAAGTAGATGAAGCTGAGGTGGCATCGTTGCGAGTGGGCACGCCACTAAAAGTTAGTTTAGGTGCTATTGAAGACCAAGAATTAGACGCTTCATTACAATTTATCGCCCCAAAAGGAACAGAGGAACAAGGTGCTGTGCAATTTAAAATTGAAGCCGATATGGTATTAAATGATAGCATTTTTGTGCGCGCTGGTTACAGTGCAAATGCCGCTATTGTGCTAGACAAAAAAGAAGATGTTTTGGCACTCCGTGAGGCACTTATTCAGTTTGACCGAAAAACACAAGACCCTTTTGTAGAGGTTATGATCGGCGATCAGAAATTTGAACGGCGTGAGGTAAAACTTGGCATTTCAGACGGCGTAAACGTGGAAATTCTTGAAGGTATTGCTGAAGAAGACGAAGTAAAGGTGTGGAACCGCACTGAAGAACGCGACGAAGACAACGAAAACGAAGAAGACGATGCGTAGGATTTTATCATTTTGTACTTTATTGTTGTTGGTTTTAGGATATGGTCAACAACCTACTATT
The DNA here is from genome assembly GCA_949487855.1 of Bacteroidota bacterium. Classification (GTDB taxonomy): domain Bacteria; phylum Bacteroidota; class Bacteroidia; order Flavobacteriales; family Flavobacteriaceae; genus UBA7446. The sequence goes on along the minus strand of CATAMV010000096.1, from coordinate 5,177 downwards.
GATTTACCATGGACGCTAGAAGCTGCTGTGGAGCATGCGGTAAAAAACAACTTACAAATCAAACAAGCCTACATGGATGTCATGGATGCCGAAACCTATAAAAGTCAAGCGGTTGGAAATTTCTTACCCTCTTTAAACCTATCGGCTGGACATTCTTGGAATGTGGGGCTTAACAGAAATTTAACGACAAATGTTTTTGAAGATATGACCAACCAATTTTCAAGTGGTTCGTTGGATATGGGTGTAAACATCTACAATGGAAAACGAAATATTTACCAATTGCTAAGTGCAAATTTGGGGGTTTTGGCACGCCAATATCAGCTTGAAGACATGAAAGAAGACGTGATGCTTTTGGTGGTAAACGGCTATTTGCAAGTCTTGTTTAACAAAGAAAATTTGGAGGTGCAAAACAATCAGTTGTTGGTGGCTAAAACCGAGTTGGAGCAAACCCAGGGATTGGTAAATGCCGGCGCATTACCACAAGGGGAGTTGTACGAACTACAAGCCACATTAGCCACACAAGAGCAGCAAGTGGTTACAGCTGAAAATGATTTTGAAATAGCACGAATTTCATTAGCGCAGCTTTTACTTTTAGAGGATTATGAACAGTTTTCCATTGCCGATTCTGACTACGATATGGTATCCACCATGATATTGGACAAGACACCTCAAGAATTATTTGATAATGCGGTTACTTCCCGAAACGATATCAAGTTTGCCCAAACCAATGTTGAAATTGCCGAAGCAAACTTACTAATCGCCAAAGCGGCCTACCAACCCAGTCTGTCGGGCTATTACAGTTACAGTTCGCGTATTTCGTATGCAGACATATTGGTTCCTACAGGGGCTTTAAATCAAGTGCCAATTGGTACGGTTGCCCAAACGGGACAAGCGGTTGTTGTGCCACAACCAGAGACGGGAATTGCTTCTCATTTGCCCATTGGTGAACAGCTAAAGCAAAATGACGGGCATAACTTTGGCGTGAGTTTGCGCATTCCAATACTTAATGGTTTTTCCGTGAAAAACAATGTTCGACGCAATAAAGTAAATGTAGCGCGTTCTTCTACAGTTTTAAACCAACAGAAACAAGATTTAGAGCGTACCATTTACCAATCTTATGCGGATGCCAAAGGCGGACTTAAAGCTTACAACGCGGCACAAAAAACCACACAAGCACGAAAAGAAGCCTATCAATATGCCTTAGATCGGTTTAATGCAGGTGCGGCCACATCGTTGCAATTTTCACAAGCCAAACAGCGTTACGACGCAGCGGTTTCAGCAGAACTGCGTGCTAAGTTTGATGCTATTTTCCGCATCAAAATTTTAGAGTTCTATTTTGGTATTCCGCTAACGCTGTAAGTAGTATTTTTGCTACATGGCAATTCTTTTGCATATCGAAACCGCCACCGAGCAATGTTCCGTTGCCCTAAGCGACAATGCCACGCTATTAGCCCAAAAATCCATTTTAGAAGGCGGATTTAAGCACGCAGCAAAACTGCATGTTTTTATTGACGAAATCTTACGAGAGGCCAATATCTCCCCTTCACAATTAGATGCTGTTGCTGTGAGTGCAGGACCGGGCTCGTTTACGGGATTGCGGATTGGAAGCGTTGCCGCCAAGGGCTTATGCTTTGCCTTAGACATACCGCTGATTGCCTTACCTACCTTGCAGCTTTTGGCTGCGCCACATGTGCAAAACGCTAAAGTGGTTGCCCTTTTGGATGCACGCCGCGATGAGGTTTATACCGCAACCTTTGATGTTGGGGGAAAGGAACTTTCTCAAACGCAAGCACATATTTTAACCGAAACTTCTTTTGCAGACCTTGCCCATGAACCCGTTTGCTTTGTGGGAACAGGAGCCGAAAAAGCACAAAACATATTACCCGAAAATACCAACTGGCAGTTTTTCTCCACACACCCAACAGCCACCGCCATGCTGCACTTGGCAACAGCAGCGTTTGAGAAAAAAGAGTTTACAGATAGCGCCACTTTTGCGCCTACCTATATTAAGCCCGTACGCATTACACCTTCTAAAAAAGATGCGCTGGGTAGGGTGATGTAGTTTTATTTATATATCGGCTTTTGGCAGTAAAAGGCTGAATGTAATCCAACGGTTTGTGTATGAGCAGTAGCTCTCCCACGTTGGTTTCTATTATTTGGTTTGTAGTTTAGTATTCATTTTCGTTCTGGATACGGATGGAAGCTATTGCTTATACCCATTGTTGTAGGTAGTGCTATTTCTAGTCAATAAATTCTGCTAGTTTAACACTTTTGACACTTCCTTTTTCAAAATATAAATCTAGATAGTGAAATTTCCACCCCATTCCATGACCTTCACTACCCATATAATAATTCCAGTTTTTAAGCGTGTCAAGTTCAATTTTGATGTTGTTTTCAGGTATCCCTAGTATTTCAACAATTTCATTTTTTGATTTTCCAATGAATATATCACTTTCAATAAGGTCTTTCTTCATGTGGTGTCGCTCTGATTTGTTTTCAGTCCATTCGGTTGAATTGAATTTTATTTCAGGGTGGTATTCATAGAACAGAATTGAAAAAAATAATGCTACAAAAACATAGTATACAGCTGGTGTTAGAAATATTGCAGAAACGAAAGAAATAGCCTTTCTCAAGGTGTTTTTTTGAAGAAACTTCCCAACAATCCAATTAATTATGAAATATAATAAGATTGCAATGGCTAAAAGAAAATACCAATTTCCAGACGATATTTGAAAATATTCAATCATGTTCTTGCATTACTTATAACGGTCTCGGCTATGGGTAGTTGCGTGGTTTTGCACTTAACTTTGCCTGCCTGTCTGCCGACAGGCAGGTACATACCAAGTTGGAAATTCCGTAGGGATTTCCAAAGTAGGCGAGAACAAGCAATTACTTATAGCCATTGTTAGCCATATTATTTTTTAATTTCCGAATGGACTTTTGTCGTTCATAAACGGACTTTCAAAAGTCGTCCAATCAGTGGTTTTTAATGATTTTCCGTCAGTATTCATTGGCGTGAACCTAACTTTATATTTTCCTTTATTTTTATATGTAAATGCTCCTGAACACATTCCGTGTCCAAGATTCAGTTTACCATTCCATTCTTTAATATAAAACACTTTTTTATTGTTGGTGCTTAAGTCAACAACTTCAGTCTTATACCAAATTTCAGATTCCGATTTATTTTTAACATCGAATATTGCATTGGCAGATGGTCCACAACCATAATGTATAACTTCGGTTTTTTCAAATTCAACATTCAGATTAGAATTCAGGGTCTCAAGTTCCTTTTTGTCTGTTGTTTTCCAATAAACTTTTTCTCTTACTTTTTTCTCTCTGTTATATTGCTTTATTTCTCTTCCTTCATTTTCGGTTTGGTCAGAGTATTTAAGAAAGTATTTTGTATTAGGTTTCAATTCTGACGTTGGACAAAAAATAGCTTGTGTTAATTGCATTTACCCTGTGTAGAATTCTTCAAGATTCAGTTCAATTAATTCTCCGCTTTCACTTTCAAGATAAACTTTTCTGTTTTTTAAACTATTTATTGTCTTTTGGCTAAATGTGTATCCTTGAATGATGAATTTAAGCCAATTTCTTTTGTTTCTGGAAAGAAAGACATTCCACTCATTGAGCATACCGCAAACACTGTTTTAATTCCGAAAGTCAGTAATAAAAGAAGTATGATTTTTTTCACAATGTTAGTTTCTTAATTATCTTCAAATATCGTTCCGTTTATATTAATGCTAACGCCCCGCTAAACGGAGTTAGGTTCGGGGTTTTGAATATCGAGTTTACTTGAATATTCAAAATACCTCACCAACCTTGACCCAGTTCCGGGCAGTTTTAAACATTCCCAATAAAAATTCCAATAGCGAGGGTGTAGGTATCACAAGAAGAACAGATTTGGGTCTGTTTAAAACAAATATAACAAAAAAAGTAAATTAATTGTAACGCTACACCGCCTTGAGCACATGGGTTACAATTCCCCAGATAATCAGTTCGTTTTCTTCGGTTACTTGCAGGGGCTTATAGCGGTCGTTTTCGGGCATCAGCCATACACAGTCTTCCGCTACTTTTAACCGCTTTACGGTAAACTCCCCATCTACAAAACACACGGCAATTTTGCCGTTTTCGGGTTCTAAGCTTCGGTCAATGACAAGCAAATCGCCATCGTCCAGTCCGGCGCCTACCATAGACTGTCCTGCAACGCGCGCATAAAACGTAGCCGCTTTATTTTTCACCACTACGTTGTCTAAGCTAATGCGCACTTCTTTAAAGTCGTCTGCCGGCGAGGGAAACCCTGCCGAAATGCCTTCTCCGGCAAGCCACACATCAGGTTTGTTGCTGGTATCGTCGGGGCTATAAAAGTGAAGGGTGCTCGATTTTTTCATTTAACCGTAATAATATCGTTAATGTCAGTGGTATAGCGCGGCGACAGGTGCGCTTGTTTCATTTTAAAGGTTCGGGAAAGATCTTGGTTGGCAAGTTTTATTTTATGCGGCCCATACTTGCGGTGCAAGTGGTCTATGCGCTGCATAAGGGCGTCGTGGCGCGCATCTTCTTTGTCAAACAATGTAAGTTGTTGGGCGTTTTTGGGTATAATTCCCGTAACCATCACGCCCGCTTTTTTGTATTGAATGCCGTTTTTATAGATGCGCTCAAGTCCTTTGAGGGCGTATTTGCTAACGGTCAAACTCGATTGCGAAGCAAACGGCATCGGGATGAGTATGCCGTTGCGGTATTGCGGCAAATCGGGCATAAACGGATTGCTGCGTACAAACACATAGACCGCATGACAGTTGCTGTCTTGTTTGCGTAATTTTTCGGCGCAAAGCGTTGCGTAGGTAGAAATGCGTTCACGCATTTCTTCATAGGAGGTTATAAGCGATTCAAAACTACGGGTGGTAGCAATGGCTTTTTTTGGTGATGGTACCATTTCCATGGGAATGGTTGCGGTTCCTTCCAAATCTTTTTTAAGGCGAAGCCCCACTACGCTCATGTGTTTGCGCACCCACTCGTCTGAAAGTTGCGTAAAGTCATAGGCGGTTTTGACGTTGCTAAATGCCAGTCGGCGGGCGTGTTGGCGCCCGATGCCCCAAACGTCTGCAATGGGCAGCCACTTCAAGGCTTTGACGCGTTTCTCTTCGGAGTCAATGACGTAAACGCCATTGGTTTTG
>CATAMV010000095.1 GCA_949487855.1 Bacteroidota bacterium | reverse complement strand
ATAAGAATTTCTGTCAACGACTGGCGGTGACCATTCTTAACGCGGTATCCCTTGCGGCGTTTCTTTTTAAATACAATTACTTTGTCATCTTTCAAATGACGAACCACTTTTGCTTCTACTGAAGCATTGGCTACAGCCGGGGCGCCTACAGAAATTTTGTCACCGTCCGCCAACATATAAACCTGGTCAAAAGAAACCTTGTCTCCTGTTTTGGCGTCCAAACGATGTACAAAAACCTTTTGGTCTTTTGCAACTTTAAATTGCTGCCCTGCTATCTCTACGATTGCAAACATATTTTTTGTTTTATATACTTCTTGCAGAAGCGGGGGCAAATATACAATCTTGTTCCCAATAAGGCAATGTTTTTTTAATCCGAAACAACAACTAGTATATTGTACTAATTTTTTCTATTTTTAATAAATCTAAAATCCAAAAAAAATGAATAAATTAATCTACTTAACGCTCATGCTATTACTAACCCTAAGTCTTTGGGCTCAGGGGCCTAATACGCCGATTCCTATATCTGATAAAGTGAAAATTGGAGCATTAGAAAACGGGCTTAAATACTATTTACGCCAAAATCCGAAACCTGAAAATAAAGTAGAACTCAGATTGGTGGTTAATGCAGGGTCTATTTTGGAAGACGAACGCCAATTAGGATTAGCACATTTTTTAGAGCACATGGCTTTTAATGGCACAAAAAGTTTTGCCAAAAATGATATTGTTTCGTTTTTACAGGGCATTGGTATTGAGTATGGTGCTGATTTAAATGCCTACACCAGTTTTGACGAAACAGTATATATTCTTCCTATTCCACTTCAAAATCCTGAAAATCTAGATAAAGGGTTTCAAGTACTAAAAGAAATCGGCTTTGATATGCTTCTTGATCCACAAGAAATTGATAAAGAAAGAGGTGTTGTATTGGAGGAGCTTCGTTTAAGTTTAAGTGCTGAAAGACGTATTCTAGAAAAAACACTTTCCGACGAACTCTATGGTTCAAAATATGTGGAAAGACTACCTGTTGGAACTAAAGAAGTTTTAGAAAACTTTACATATGACGATTTAAGACGTTTTTACAAAACATGGTACCGTCCAGACTTAATGGCAGTTATTGCAGTAGGGGATGTTGATGTAGCTATTCTTGAGGAAAAAGTCAATTCCTTTTTTGGAGATATTCCTTCAGTAGAAAACCCCGTTGATCGTCCTGTATTTAACGTACCCAATCACGAAGACACAAAAATTGCTATTGCTACAGACGTAGAAGCGCAGCAAACGGTTGTTCAAGTTTTGTACAAAGACAGAACCGATGCAAAACCAGAAACCACTTACATGGAATACCGTGATAGCATGATTAACAACTTGTTTTCTACCATGATTTCAAATCGACTAAGTGAGCTTGCAAGTAGTGAAAATCCTCCATTTTTATTTGGAGTCTCGCAATACAGTAGCACGTATGCCCGTACAAAAAATGCCTACAGTTCCATTGCGGTAACGACTCCCGAAAAGGCATCATATTCTCTTAATGCACTCCTTGTTGAAAATGCTCGTGTGCGGCAATTTGGCTTTTTGGCAAGTGAACTTTCTAGAGCCAAACAGGACATGCTTTCGATGTATGAAAAGTCATTTAACGAACGAGACAAGAAAAACAGCAGTCAAGTTTTGGGAGAATACTTGAGAAACTTTTTGGAGCAAGAACCCATCCCTGGCATTGAGTGGGAATATCAGTTTGTTCAAGCTGTATTGCCAAGCATTTCATTAGAAGAAGTCAATAGTAGAGTAGAGCGTTTTTTACATAAAGATAATATGGTGGTTGTGTTTCGTGGTCCTGAAAATGAGGCAACTGCAAATATCACTGACAATATTTTAGCCTCTATTGTGGCAGGGGTAGATAATCAAACTATTGAAGCATATGCTGAAGAGTCCGTTCAAGAAAACCTAGTTGAAAACTTACCACAAGGCAGCTCAATTTCATCAAAAAATCATATAAAAGATATTGATACCTACCGGATTGTGCTTTCTAATGGAATTCAAGTGTACTACAAGCAAACCGATTTTCAAAACGATAATGTGTTGGTAAGTGCTTACAGCCCTGGCGGAACAAGCATGTATTCTTTAGATAGCCTTTTGGCATCAGAATTAGCAACGCCATATTTGGGACAAGCTGGATACGGAGGCCTTTCTGTAAGCGATATGGAAAAATTTATGAGTGGTAAAACCGCATCTTTTCAGTCGAGTGTCAATACATATCAAGAAGGTGGTTCCGGAAACGCAATGAATAAAGACTTAGAAACCCTTTTTGAGCTTATTTACGTAAATTTTACTTCGTTAAATAAGAATGAAGCTGTTTTTAACGCATTGCTTAATAATTTGAAAGCGTACTATCCTTCACTGCTATCCAATCCGCAAACCTTTTTCCAAGTTGCCATATCCGATAAACAAAATGAAGGAAATGAGCGATATGCAGGATTTCCATCTGCAGAAGATTTTGAAGCTATAAATTACGATTTGGCGTATTCACTTAGAGAAAGTCGTTTTGCGGACGCAAATGATTTTACTTTCTTTATTGTTGGAAATTTTGATCCCGAAAATCTTGAGTCGTTAGCTCAAAAATATCTAGGTGCACTTCCCGTTATGGAAAGCAAAGAAACGTATCAAACGCCTGATTTTAGATCAGCAGATAGTTTTGAACGCTTTGAGGTTAAAAAAGGAAAAGATCCCAAGAGCTATGTTAACTTTACATGGCGTGAAGAAATGCCCTACGATGGGGAAATAGAAATGCATATTGATGCACTTGGAGAGCTTTTAAGTATCAAGCTAATTGAGAAATTGCGCGAAGATGAAAGTGGTGTTTATGGCGTAGGTGCTTCGGGTTCCATGAGCCAAATCCCTTATGGAAATTTATCTTTTCGAATTGCATTCCCGTGTGGTCCAGAAAACGTGGAATCGCTTATTGAATTCACGCTTGAACAAATTGAAGCTATAAAGGCTGGAAAGGTTTTAGAGGAGGATCTAAACAAAATAAAAGAGTCGTATTTGGTAAATTATAGAGAAAATTTAAAAAAAGATAGTTTTTGGGTTAGCTATTTGACGAACTCTTTCAAGTTTAATAAAGATTGGTCTAGATTGTTAAATTATGAGAAAAAAGTTGCCAACATAACTACTGGGGACTTAATCCAGGCCGCAAACACCTTCCTTGACGAAAAGTATTTTTTGGCAATTCTAAATCCAGAAGATTAGGTTAACTGGGTTTCTTTGGCCGGTGCGCCAAAGAAACCCCAATTAAAATAATAGCTGTTGAGACAAGTTGTAAATTGCCAATACGTTCCCCATCTAATGTGCCCCAAAACAACGCCACAACTGGAAGCGTATAGGTCACTGAAGATACAAAGACAGCAGAAGCCATTTTTACAAATCGGTTGAACATAACCTTAGCAATGGCAGTCCCGAAAAATGCAAGTAAAGCAATAAAGCCTAAACTTTTTATTACTTCCTCGTTTTGAAGTTTTATTGTTGAAAAAAAATCTGAAAACAACAGTAATACAACTGCTGGTGGTAGTATGGCAATGAAATTGCCAAGAGTCATTGCCATAGGAGATACGTTGGCAAGTTTATGTTTAAGAAAATAGATGTTTACCGCATAACACATCGACGCACATAAAATGAGCAACACGTACCCCATAGGTTGATTGGCGTTAATTTGAGATCCGCCCCAAATTAAACCAACAGAACCTATAAAACCCAATAAAACGCCTGCATATTGTCTTGTTAAGATTTTTGTAGCAAAAAAAGCAACCCCTACTAACAATGTAAATATTGGCGTAAGCGAATTCATTATGGCTGCAACTGCAGAGT
>CATAMV010000094.1 GCA_949487855.1 Bacteroidota bacterium | reverse complement strand
GCATTAAGCGTATCAAAAACGGTTTCTACCATCAAAATATCTACTCCACCTTCAATAAGTGCCAAAGCTTGTTCGCTATACGCATCCTTTAACTCGTTAAACAAAACAGCGCGATACCCTGGATCGTTAACATCTGGCGACATACTAGCCGTTTTGTTTGTTGGTCCAACTGAGCCTGCCACAAAACGTGGCTTGTTTGGGTTTTTTGCTGTAAAATCATCGGCGGCTTGGCGTGCAATTTTAGCAGAAGCTACATTGAGTTCGGTAACATAGTCTTCCAAAGCGTAATCTGCCATGGCAATACTTGTTCCTGAAAAGGTGTTTGTTTCGATGATATCTGCGCCTGCTTCCAAATACTCAGCATGTACGTCATAAATGGCTTTAGGTTGCGTAATCGATAACAAATCGTTGTTTCCAGCAAGAGGAATTTTGTGATTTGCAAACTGCTTTCCACGAAAATCTTCTTCCTCAAATTTATAGGCTTGAAGCATCGTACCCATGGCACCATCGAGCACCAAAATACGTTCCGATAAAAGGTCTTTTAGTGTTTTCACAATAGCGAATTAAGGGCTTGTTTTACATCCTGAATGACATCATCTGGATGTTCTAATCCAACTGAGATACGAATCAACCCGTCTGTAATATCAACTGCCAAACGGTCTTCTTCGCTCAATTTGCTATGCGTAGAAAGCGCAGGTTGCGTGACTATAGTACGTGTATCTCCCAAGTTTGAAGAGCGCGAGCATAATTGCACTGCATCAATAAATTGTTTTCCGCCAGAAAGTCCATTTTTGACCTGAAATGCAATTACGTTCCCACCTCTTGTCATCTGCTTTTTGGCAATCTCATATTGCGGGTGACTGGGAAGAAAAGGATAGCGCACCTCTTCTACCGCCTCGTGCTCAAGCAAAAAATCAGCTACTTTTTCAGCATTATCACAATGTTTATCTACGCGCACTGCTAAGGTTTCTAAACTCTTTGATAACGTCCATGCGTTAAATGGTGACATGGAAGGACCTGTATTACGAGCAAACAAATAAATTTCACGGATTAAATCGGAACTACCCACGGTTACGCCGCCAAGAACTCTGCCCTGACCATCGATGAGTTTGGTAGCCGAATGAATAACCAAATCAGCTCCAAATTCGATAGGCTTTTGCAAATAAGGTGTTGCAAAACAGTTGTCGATAACAAGAACCAGATTGTGCTTTTTAGCCAATACACCAAGGCGCTCCAAATCCAACACTTGTAATCCCGGATTGGTTGGCGATTCGGCGTAAATTACTTTGGTATTAGGTGTAATAAGTTCCTCAAAACGGTCTAAATCTTCCACATCAAAATAGGTGGTTTCAATATTCCATTTGGGTAAAATCTTCGTAAACAAACCGTGTGTTGAACCAAAAACGGCCCGTGCAGAAAGAATGTGGTCACCGCTATTCAAGAGTGCAGCAAAAGTGCCAAATACGGCGGCCATACCTGTTGCAAAAGCATAGCCATCTTCAGCACCTTCCATCTTGCAAATTTTCTCAACAAATTCACTGGTGTTCGGATTTGTAAATCTACTATATACGTTACCTTCTTTTTCTTCCGCAAAAGAGGCACGCATATCTTCTGCGTCTTCAAAAACAAAGCTCGAAGTCAGAAATAATGGTACGCTGTGTTCGCCTTGTTGTGATCGTTCTAACTGTGTACGGATTGCATCCGTTTCAAATTTTTTATGCTTTGACATAAGGGATATCATTAACGATTACTGAAAAACTAATTTCAGCTGTTGCCGCTAAGGTTAAAGATACTGAACAATACTTTGTGAATGATAAATGGGCTGCTCTGTAAATTTTTTCAGGTTTTACATCACCTGAAACGCGAACTGTAGCATGGATTTTGGTAAATAGCGAAGGAGCAGGCTTGTCATCCCGATCTCCCTCAACATCAATTTCCAATGAATCAAAAGGCACTTTTTGTTTGTTCAAAATCGAAATAATATCAATGCTTGAACAGCCAGCCACGCCCATAAGCAAAAGCTCCATGGGGCTTGCACCCTGGGGGTTGTCTACAGCTTTATTATCAATAGCTACTTGATGTCCTCTGTCATTTTCGATGGTGGCATGATAGCCTGCTTTATGCGTTAGTTTTACATTCATATTCGTGTAGGTTTAAACACATCACTGAGCAATGCGTTGAGTTGATCGTGTTCGATAAGAAACGCATCGTGTCCATGAATAGACGTGATGGATTTAAAAAACACATTCGGCTTTGCATTCATCAATCTTCTGTAGGTTTCGCGGTTGTCTTCGTGTGTAAAAAACAAGTCGGTATCAATTGAAACCAAATAAATATTTCCCGTTACCTGTTCTACCAATTGCTCAAAAGAGGCTCGGTCTTGACAAATATCAACAGTACCGAGCAAGTGGTTCATGGCCATATAAGCACGCACATCAAATCGACCTGCCAATTTATCGCCATGATGCAACAACCAAGTTTCAACATTGTATTTATCAAAATTAGGATTTATCGTCCTCCCAAACCTAGACTTAAACGATTGCGGTGTTCGGTAGCACAACATCGCGTGAATACGCGCATCCTCAAGAGGGTTATCAGAGTTATGCAATAATCGGTCTTGCAATAGTACATTCGCCAAAATCCAGTCTGAGGCTTCCCAGTGACATGCAATCGGAATTACGTTTTGGATAAACTGCGGATATGAAACCGCCATTTCCCAAGCCAATGCACCTCCAATAGAACCCCCAATGGCTGCATACAATTCAGAAATATTAAGTTCGTCTAACGCAATTTTAAATGCTTCAGAAATATCGCGTAAAACCCAGTCTTTATAATCAATTAGGAAATTATCGTCAAAGCCATTTCCAGGAAAATTAAAGGCAATAATGCTATACACTTCAGTGTCTATCAGCTTTTTTGGACCGATAATATCGTTCCACCAACCATCTTCGCCCGACACAACAGAATTACCTGTTAACGAGTGATTTACCAAAACAACGGGTGCACTGTCAAGGGGTTTTCCAAACACTTGATACGTCAACGTCAAAGGGGTAACCTTGCCGCTTTGCAGCCGAAAAGAAGGTAGCGTATGTTTTTGAAGTGATGGCATATTGCCTTTATTCCTTTAAAATTTACAACGTATCAAACGCAGCCTGTAGGTCTGCTTTTAGGTCTTCTATATTTTCCAACCCAACAGACAAACGAATAAGATCTTTGGTAACCCCGGTGTCTTCTTGTTGCTCGGGTGTAAGCTGCTGGTGTGTTGTACTTGCGTTGTGGATAATCAATGATTTGGAATCTCCAAAATTGGCAAGAAGTGAAAATATCTTCGTATTATCGGCAATTTTCTTAGCCGCTTCAAACCCTCCTTTGGCACCAAAAGTAACAACGCCACTTTGTCCATTTGGAAGATATTCATCTGCCAAAGCTTTGTATTTACTAGATGTTAAACCTGGGTAATTTACCCACTCTACTGACTCGTTTTCGCTAAGCCATTCCGCTAATTCAAGTGCGTTTTGGCTGTGCTTTTGCATTCTAACTTCAAGCGTTTCAATACCTTGAATAATTTGAAAAGCGTTAAAAGGACTGATCGCGCCACCGAGGTCACGCAATCCTTCAACACGAATACGTGCAATGTAAGCTGCTGGACCTAAAGCTTCGTGGTAATTTAGCCCATGATATGATGGCGAAGGCGACGTAAATTCTGGGAATTTGCCACTAGACCAATCAAAAGTACCGGCATCAATAATGACACCTCCCATAGATGTTCCGTTTCCGTTAATGTACTTCGTAAGTGAGTGAATAACGATGTTAGCTCCGTGCTCAATTGGTTTTAAAAGCGCAGGAGTAGCTACCGTATTATCTACCATAAATGGAATTTTGTGCTTTTTAGCTACTGCTGAAATAGCTTTTAAATCGAGAACATCTAATTTTGGATTTCCAAGCGACTCCGCAAAAATCAAACGTGTATTCTCTTGTAAAGCAGCATCAAAGCTATCTACGTCGTTAGGGTCAACAAACGTAGTTGTGATACCAAAGCGTGGAAGCATTGACTTTAACATATTATACGATCCACCATACAAACTATTTGAAGAAACTATATGGTCGCCAGCTTTCAGGAACGTTAGAATACCTGTTGACGCTGCTGCTGTTCCAGAACATGTAGCCACGGCGGCAATTCCGCCTTCTAGGCTAGCCATGCGCTGTTCTAGTACATCATTTGTTGGGTTGTTTAATCTAGTGTAAATATAACCAGGCTCTGCAAGTGCAAAAAGGTTAGCAGCATGATCGGCGTTGTTGAAAACAAAAGAAGTAGATTGGTACAATGGTACCGCACGCGTTCCCTGTGTTTTGGTTACATCGTGCCCTTCATGTAGGGCTTTTGTGGCAAATTTAGATTGACTCATATTTTATATTTAAAATTGTTTTTTGAATGTTTCTACTAAATCGAGTTTTTCCCAGGTGAACAACTCCACCTCGCAGTCTAAGCGACCGTTATAGGGCGACTCGAAAGTCTTTTTTAGGATTTCGGGTGTTCTACCCATATGGCCGTAGGCTGCAGTTTCAAAATAGATCGGGTTTCTAAGTTTAAGGCGTTGCTCAATACCGTATGGTGTTAGGTCAACAAGTTTTGAAATTTTTTCCGCAATTTCCGAATCGTTAAGATTCGTTTTTGCTGTGCCATAGGTGTTTATGAAAATTGAAGTTGGCGCAGCCACTCCAATAGCATAACTCAATTGCACTAAAACTTCATCGCAAATTCCTGCTGCTACCAAATTTTTAGCAATATGGCGCGCAGCATAAGCAGCACTTCTATCTACTTTAGATGGATCTTTACCGCTAAACGCGCCACCACCGTGAGCGCCTTTTCCGCCATACGTATCTACAATAATTTTACGTCCTGTTAAGCCAGTATCTCCGTGAGGACCTCCAATTACAAATTTCCCTGTTGGATTGATATGATACGCAATGTCAGCTCCAAACAAGTCTTGAATTTCTTTTGAATAGCTTGATACAACTTTAGGAATTACCAATTCGATTAAGTCTTTTCTAATTTTTGCTAGCATGACATCATCCGCGTCAAAAGCATCGTGTTGGGTAGAAATCACAATGGTATCTACACGCAGCGGTTTGTTATCATCGCTATACTCCAGCGTAACTTGTGATTTGGCGTCTGGTCTTAGGTACGGAATTTGTGTTTTTTCTCTTCTAAAATCAGATAACACACGCATGATGTTGTGCGCAATATCAAGTGCTAAGGGCATGTAATTTTCAGTTTCATTGTTTGCATAACCAAACATAATTCCCTGATCACCTGCGCCTTGTTGCTTGTCCTCTTCACGTTCTACACCCTGATTGATATCGGCAGACTGTTCATGAATGAGCGAGATGACACCACATGAATCGCCAGAAAATTGATAGGCATCTTCTGTGTAACCAATGCGGTTAATGGTATTTCGTGTGATGGTTTGTAAATCGAGGTACGTATTGCTTTTAACCTCGCCAGCAATTATTGCTTGCCCTGTTGTTACTAATGTTTCGCAGGCAACCTTACTAGAAGTGTCAAAGGCAATAAAATGATCTAATAGGGCGTCGCTAATTTGATCTGCAACCTTATCTGGGTGCCCCTCTCCTACTGATTCTGATGTAAAAAAATATGACATAATCTTGCTTTTGGGGAGTGTGTTGACTGATTGCAGTAATCAAAAGCAAGCTGTTTTAGCAGTTTTTTTGAGAGGTTGCAATCAGTCAAATCCTTCCTCTGTGGGTGCAAATATACAATTGTCACAATAAATTACAATACTTTTTAACGGAAACTAAACGAAACTCCAGCGTTTAAGGTTTTAAATTCCTGTAGTGTGTAATTGGCAAAAAGTTTTATAAAGGCCAAATTGGCTCTAACGCCAACCATAGCATGAGTGCCAGAGTATGTGTCTTCTGTATTTATTGGATCTTTGGTCGTTCCAGGGTAATCTGCAGAATAATCACCAAGAAGTTGGATGTTAGCGTCTCCCTTACCATAACCAAATCCACCAACTAGGCTAATGATTGGAAAATCTAATGAAGCCAAGGCCTGCACCACAAATGCGTCAACTCCTAAGGTTGCTTTCTGATCGGGCTTTGCGCTATCAAATTGATAACTTCCATTTAATTTTGTAAAAGAAGCTAATGCAGAAACATTAAGGGGGAGTTTATCTAAAGCGCCGAAATACTGCATCAAATTATGCTTTAAACCAAGTCCTAAAACATCAATTTCTAAGCCTTTTACCTTTACTTTGGGAACATAGCGTACAATTATTTCGGTATCAAAAAAGAGTCCCAAGCCAGCTTGAACATAAGGTACAGGCAACGAATTCATAATTAAATCATCTTCATAACCAGGTAATTCAATAGTAGCACTGGTAAGATTTTCAGTAAAAGTAGCCGTGTTTTTTGGACCAAAAACTGTGCTTGCTGTTGGCGAACTTGGTTCAAGACGTTGCAACTCCAAATCGTTGGTGTTAAATACTTTTGCTGCGTCAGAAACACTTGGAAGTACAGCCCCGACTGTGAGGTCAAAACCAAGTTTTTTATGTGTTTTTGCTGTGTTTGCCCACCCTGCATTCAAACCATAAGTCATTGATTCTCCAACAGGTGAAATATAAGCTACGGTTAAGGCTTGTGCGTCTTCAGCAGTAGCATCAAGCACTTTTTTAAGATCATCGAAAAACTGCGCAGATGAAAATGTTAAAGTAAAAAGTGAAAGAAATAAGATAAAATTTTTCATAGTTTGGGAATAATTTTCAGTTCAAATATAGCTATAAAATGTATTTCAGCATAAAATAAATATATCTGGGCTGTATCATGTAGAGGGTTGTGTTCTGGGCAATCCCGGAAAAATTATCCCTATTAATACTTTCGTTACCCAATACATTATTTCCTTGAACACTTAGCTCCCAAGGGCTGTCTTTTTTCTGATACACAAGTGACATTGTAAAATCGTCATAGGTGTTAAGCGATGTGCTTCCTTGCCTATAATCAAAAAAGCTATACGTTGCCAAAAAGATAAACCCATTTAAAAAAGCAGCATCAACACTCACAAATGGACGTTCTGTGATGTAATGCAAAACCTGGTCATCATCTTTAGATCGGTTTATATTATAACTGTAACCAAGCTCCACGTTTGGCGCTGCCTTAAAATTAGTTGCAATACTTGCCCTACCAAATTGGGTGAGATAATCAAATCTGCGTAAATCGTCATTCACAATATTGTACGAGGTGTTTTTATTGGCTCTAAGCGTAAAGCTCGTTTTTACATTATTAAATCTTTTTTGCAATCTCCCAGTTAGGTTGATACGCTCTTCCGCTTTTGGAGAGTTAATCGGAGAAGATTCTCTATTTATACCATTGATTTGGTTCACCGTTTTAAAGGTGTCAAACTGTTTTCTGTAGTTTAGTCTAACAAAAATATTAGTAAAATTAAACATATTAAAGTTAAAATAATTCAACGTGAAATTGTTAAAATAGGCAGGCTTCAAACTGCTGTTTCCTAAAAAAAGACGGTTGTAATTGTTAAAAGTATATGCATCTCCCAGCCTACTCAAATCGGAATACTGCAGCTGTGCTTTGTAGGTAAAACGCAAGTTCTCTGACTTACGCATTTGATAGCTAATCCATACATCAGGTAAAATTCTGGTTTCGTCGGTTTCAAGTGTATTTGATTGAATGGTACTGATGTCATACTTATGGAGTGTTAAACCAGGGTTAAATGTAAACTTTCCGCTTTTTAACCTGTAGCGTAACGCAGTATATACATCCGAAAACTCAAGACGCGCGTCATTTATTAAGTTTGATATATCAAAAACATCTAGTTCACCATCTACATAATTTCCCATGCTGGAATCGTATTCTTGACGTACTTGTGTAGTACCAGCTGTAAGGTTCATACTCGACAAGTCAGTCAACATGTAATAGTACTCAAGGCGTCCGTCGAGTTTATTGGTTTTGGTAAAGCGATTTTGTTGTACCAAATACCCATCTGTTTGTTGTGAAAGCGGTAAAACATCTGGAAATAAAATCCGTTCTTTTTGAAGTTTATATAATGGGTTTTCTTCTTGTATGGAATGTTGGAGTTCAAATCCAAAAATATGTTTCTCATTAATGGTGAAATACGCATTTAAGTTTTGATTGAGTTGTTGTGGTTTTTGCGTACGGTTAGAAGCAATATCTTCTTGAAATCTTGCTGTTGAGGTTGTTTGACTAAACTCATCTTCATCGGCGGTTCGGTAAAAAACATCATACTCAAACTGAAAATTTGGGTTTGAATTGTACAACATACTGAGCTTGTACAATTGGGATGTATTGGTTTGATCAAAGTCATTATCCGTGGTTTCCGTAACTCCAGTAGTGGTAAAGGTGCGTTCTCTTGTGGATTTAATTTTGGTATTGTTTTTAGATAAAATAGCAAAGCCAGAAAAGTCAAGTCCTTTTTTAGGTGAGTGGGAAAAGTTCGTAGCAGCAAAATCATTTTCAATGGATGCCGCATTGTTGTTCTGGAGGTTCGTCAGGCCTACATCATCGGTTTGAATTTGAATAGAAGAACCACTTCGGTTACTTTGATTACGAAATCCGCCAGTAAATCGGAAATAGTCTTGTCGTGTGAAGGGGTTGTCTCCCAAGTTGTTACGGTTACCAAGAAAGTTGATACTTGTTTTTGGGCTGTAATAAAATACTTTTGGATTTAAAATAAAGCGTGCTTTTTCACCACCTCCAGCACCAATTTCACCAAACCAAAACTTGTCTTTACCTTGTTTTAGCTTAATGTTAATGGCCATATTATCGTCATTATTTGTTACACCGTCAAGTTGTGAAACTTCATTGAAGTTTTTAAGCACCTGTATTTTATCAATTACATTCGCAGGGATATTTTCTGTGGCAATTTTTGAGTCGCCATCAAAAAAATCTTTGCCCTCTACCATGACTTTATTCACTTGCCTCCCCTCCACTTCAATCTGTCCATCGCTATTGATTTCCACACCTGGCAAATTTTCAAGCACATCCCGTAGTTTCCTTTCAGATCCCGTATTAAATGAGTCAGCATTGTACACAATTGTATCTCCCTGTATCGAAACAGGCATTTCATACGTTACCTCTACGCCCTCAAGTTGTTCCGCTTGCTCATACAACACAATTACTTCATTCACATCAGAAGAAGCGTTTCGTTCTAGCTCAACAGGTTTAAAGCCTAAATACGACACCTTGATTATATAGGGTACATTCTTTTTTATTCCAATAGAAAATTTTCCATCCAAATCCGAGATAGCGAAACTATCCATCCGATTTGATTCTTGGTTTTTCGCTACCACATTAGCGGTAGAAATGGCCACCCCCAAACTATCTAAGACTACTCCTTCAAACCTAATATTTTGACCAAAGGCCCCTAGGGTCAGCAGCAAAGCCGTTCCAATACTAAAAATGTTGTACTTCATTATTAGTTTCTAATAAATATCCGGTTTTGATTATTCCGATTGCTATTGTTTTGGAAACGTTCTCTCATTTCTTTGGATTTCTTTTCACGGATTTCTTTAAATTCTTTCCAAGTCACTTCTTCCCCTTTTTTGGGTGGTGTAAGTTTAATTTTATCTTTTGGATTCATCTGAACTTCAGTACAGACCAGTAACTTGTTCTTGTCTTGAACCATCAACACCAAACCCGGTAAACCAAAGTAGTTGTCTGGTCCAGCAGAAATTGGGATATCGGGGGTAAACCAAACCGATACCGTAACCTCAATTTTTTTTGGTTCCTTTTCTTTTTCCTCCTCATTATTACCTCTTCCGCCAAAAGACATCCGAAACTGTGGCGGGTTTTGCATCTGTGTATAGGTAGCTTCATAGGCCGTATATTCCCCAATTTGCTTGCTCTCACCAGTAAAATTCCATTCTGGAATTTTGATGTTCTTGTTCACTAAAAACATTTTACCAAAAAGATCTTGCTGGTTAGTTTGTTCACGGGTTGCCAAGTTAGTAAATACGATATTTTGAGAACTACCCCCAAATCGCATCGACATACCATCTCTACTATTTGATTGAGGCGCGTCAAGTTTGTCTTGTTGTTTGTAAATAGATTGGTTTTGGTCGAAATATAAATCGTAACTCACGGGTTCTGCTAAACGTTTTTTAATTCGCTCAATAACTTGTTTGGGCATGTTTGGATTTCCACTAAAATCCATATTCCTTGTAACTTTCATAGCGTATGTAGCCTTGATTTGCTGTGCGTATGTCAAAGAAGAACTGAAAATTAAAATTGTAATAAAGACAGATTTCATATGTTAAATTTTATCAAAAATAAAATAGCGTTTGATTTAAATAAATATTAGACCTAATAAAGATTAAATAGTTTGAAAACGAAACTAATTTTTAATAAAGATACTTATATTTAACTCATAATTTTTTGAAGATGCACGTAGCCATAGCAGGAAACATTGGAGCCGGAAAAACAACGCTTACACAACTTTTACATAAACACTATGGTTGGGAAGCCCTTTACGAAGACGTAGTAGAAAATCCATATTTAGATGACTTCTACGCCGAAATGGAACGCTGGTCTTTCAACCTTCAAATTTACTTTTTGAATAGCAGGTTTAGACAAATTCTGGATATTCATAAAAACGGGAACGACGTGGTACAAGACCGTTCTATTTATGAAGATGCACATATTTTTGCACCCAATTTACATGCTATGGGGCTTATGACGCATCGAGATTTTAGCAATTATACTGCTGTTTTTGATTT
>CATAMV010000093.1 GCA_949487855.1 Bacteroidota bacterium | reverse complement strand
TCGGACATAGACCATCGCCTAAAACCCGATAGCGTTTTGGAGATATTGGAAATGGCCGAAAAACAGTTGGCTTACGCGGATATGGAAGTCGAAGTGGAATACCAAGAAAGCACCATTGGACGATATCGTTTGGCATTTGACGGAAGTGCCTTTCAACTTATTAATACGCAAACGGCTTGCTTAGCTCCTGACCAATGTGGCATTCCGCAAGAAAAACCACGGGTACGTGTTACGGCCAGTGGCGTAAGCTGTGATCCAAACTCGGGTTGTTGTTAAAAAACAGCACGCGCCACTTTATGGATATTATCTGATTTACCCATTGAATAATAGTGTAAAAACGGAACGCCGTTTTTAATAAGTTCTTGGCTTTGTGCAATGCACCATTCAATCCCAACTTCTCTAACAGCTTCTCTAGTCTTTGCTTTTAGTACTTCTTTGATAAGCGCCTCGGGCAAATCCACATGAAAACGATGTGGAATCATGTTTAGCTGTTTTTGCGTTGCCAAAGGCTTTAAGCCCGGAATAATAGGTGCAGTAATGCCAGCTTCGCGGCAATTTTTTACAAAGGCAAAAAACTTCTCGTTATCAAAGAACATTTGCGTTACAATATAGTCTGCGCCACCTTCCATCTTTTTCTTTAAAAAGTGTAAGTCGCTTTCCATATTGGGAGCTTCCATATGCTTTTCGGGATAGCCAGCTACGCCAATACAAAAATCGGTTTGCGCGGTATTTTGAATGTCTTCATCCAAATAAACGCCCTTGTTCATATCCGCTATTTGATGTACCAAATCCAATGCATAAGCATTTCCTTTGGGTTCGGGCTTAAAATAAGTTTCCGATTTTACCGCATCGCCACGAAGGGCAACCACGTTGTCAATCCCCAAAAAGCCCATATCAATCAGGAAATTTTCGGTGTCTTCTTTGTCAAATCCCCCACATAACACGTGCGGAATGGCATCGACTTTATACTTGTTTTGAATGGCGGCACAAATACCCACCGTACCCGGACGTTTACGTACAACTCGTTTTTCTAACAGGCCGTTAGGAAGCTCTTTAAATTCGTATTCCTCACGATGATAGGTAACGTCAATAAACGGCGGTTTAAACTCCATTAGCGGATCTATGTTGTCAAAAATAGTTTCGATATTCTGCCCTTTTAATGGGGGTAAAATCTCAAACGAAAACATGGTTTTTCCTTCCGCTTTTTTGATGTGCTCAGTAACTTTCATCTTATTCCTTTAGGTTGGGTTGGAGCCATTGTGTGGCTTTTTCAATCGTTATATTTTTTCGTGTAGCGTAATCTTGAACTTGTTCTTTTGTAATCTTGCCTAAACCAAAATACGAAGCTTCTGGATGTGCAAAATAGTAGCCCGAAACCGATGCCGCAGGCCACATGGCAAGGCTTTCGGTCAGTTCCACGTTGATGCGCTCTTTTACTTGTAGCAATTCCCAAATGGTTTCTTTTTCCAAGTGGTCTGGGCATGCTGGATACCCTGGTGCAGGACGAATACCACTGTACGATTCCTTGATAAGTTCTTCGTTGGTCAACGACTCCTGAGGTTGATAGCCCCAATGCGTGGTGCGTACTTTTTTATGTAAATACTCCGCAAAAGCTTCCGCCAATCTGTCCGCAAGAGCCTTCACCATAATGCTGTTATAATCGTCGTTACGCGCTTCAAAATCTTTGGCAAGTTCGGCAGTTCCAAAGCCTGCCGTAACACAAAAACAACCCATATAATCTTGAATATTTTGATGTTTTGG
>CATAMV010000092.1 GCA_949487855.1 Bacteroidota bacterium | reverse complement strand
TTATAATCGTCGTTACGCGCTTCAAAATCTTTGGCAAGTTCGGCAGTTCCAAAGCCTGCCGTAACACAAAAACAACCCATATAATCTTGAATATTTTGATGTTTTGGTGCAATATAATCAGAAAGTGCTCTGTAGGGTTTTCCCTTACTTTTTTGCAGTTGTTGGCGTAATGTTCTAAAGTGATATACTTGATTGTTGTGTGTTACTTCAATGTCGTCTTGGTCGTTGCTATTTGCCTCAAACAATCCAAAAACGGCCTTTGCTTGCAGCAGTTTACCATCTATAATTTGTTGAAGCATCGCTTTTGCATCTTCAAAAAGCTGGGTAGCTTCTGTTCCCACTACATCGTCTGTTAGTATATCTGGGTAACGCCCGTGCAAGTCCCACGAACGGAAAAATGGCGTCCAGTCAATATAGTCCACCAACGCTTCTAAGTCTTGATTAAAATGCTGAATCCCCAATTGATTTGGAGTCATTGGTGGCTGTGCAGCAAAGTCTATTTGAAGCTTTTGCGCACGTGCTTCTGCTAGAGCAACATAGGTTTTATGGTCACTACGCTGCTGAAAACGAGCCCGAAAATCATCGTATTCTTCTTTTATATCAGCCTTATACTTCGATTTGGTTTGCGGTTGGAGTAAATTGCCAACCACGGTTACTGCTCTAGAAGCATCGTTTACGTGCACGACCGTGTGGTCGTATTGAGGTGCAATTTTAACCGCTGTGTGCGCTCTTGACGTAGTCGCACCACCAATCATCACCGGGATTTCGTGATTGGTTTTATTGAGCTCTTTTACCAAATACACCATTTCATCTAACGAAGGCGTAATAAGTCCCGACAACCCAATAGCGTCGACTTGTTCTTTTAGCGCTGTTTCGATAATGCGTTCGGGTGGTACCATAACGCCCAAATCGATAATTTCATAATTGTTACAACCCAACACGACACTCACAATATTTTTTCCAATATCGTGTACATCGCCCTTAACGGTTGCCATCAAAATTTTTCCTGCTGCTTCAGGCTTACCCGATTTTTCGGCTTCAATATATGGCAGCAAATAAGCCACCGCTTTTTTCATGACTCGTGCAGATTTTACGACTTGCGGCAGGAACATTTTTCCACTTCCAAACAAATCACCAACCACATTCATACCGTTCATCAAAAAGTTTTCAATGACTTCAATAGGAGCCTTTACACTCAATCTTGCTTCTTCTACATCTTCCACCACAAATTGGTCAATTCCTTTCACTAACGCATGTGTAATACGTTTTTGAAGCTCTTGCTCGCGCCAAGCCAAATCGTTTTTTGATTTTGCCTTGGTATTGCCTTTCACCTGTTCTGCAAAATCTAGCAAACGCTCTGTGGCATCGTCTCTGCGATTTAAAAGCACGTCTTCTACGCGTTCCAACAACGCTTTTGGAATTTCGTCATATACTTCCAACATGGTTGGATTCACAATGCCCATGGTCATCCCGTGCTTAATTCCGTGATACAAAAAAGACGCATGCATGGCTTCACGCACCGTATTGTTTCCCCTAAACGAAAATGAAACATTACTCACACCTCCACTCACGTGCGCGTGTGGTAAGTTTTCTCGAATCCATTTGGTGGCTCGAAAAAAGTCAAGTGCATTGGTTTTATGCTCGTCCATCCCTGTAGCAACCGGAAAAATATTAGGATCAAAAATGATGTCTTGTGGAGGGAAATGAACGTCATGTACCAAAATATCATACGAACGTTTACAAATTTCAATTCTCCGTTCTAAAGAGTCTGCTTGTCCATTTTCGTCAAATGCCATAACAATCACCGCAGCGCCATAGCGTCGAATTTTTTTTGCTTGTGCAATAAACACGTCTTCGCCTTCCTTAAGGCTAATGGAATTCACTACGCATTTGCCTTGCACTACTTGAAGCCCAGCTTCAATGATTTCCCATTTTGAGCTATCAATCATAATGGGAATTCGCGCAATATCAGGTTCAGATTGAATAAGGTTGAGGAAGCGTGTCATGGCAGCAACGCCGTCAATCATACCCTCGTCCATGTTCACATCCAAAATTTGCGCACCACCATCTACTTGGTCACGAGCAATATCCAAGGCTGTGTCATAATCATCATTTTCAATAAGGCGTAAAAACCGTCTTGAGCCTGTAACATTGGTGCGTTCGCCAACGTTCACAAAGTTGGTTTCAGGACGTACAATTAAGGGTTCCAATCCCGAAAGCGTTAAGTATTTCTGGTCGTTAGGCATCTTGGAAAATGGGTCTGGGTTTGTATTTGGCTGCAACCTGCGCCAATAACTTAATATGTTCGGGTGTGGAGCCACAACATCCCCCAATAATATTTACCAATTCTTCGGACATATAAGACTCAATTAATTCACACATTTCTGAAGGTGTTTGGTCGTATGCACCAAAAGCGTTTGGTAAGCCTGCGTTGGGGTGTGCCGAAATAAACTGATTTGTGTCCTGCCCGAGGCGTTGCACATAGGGTTTTAATTGATCTGCGCCCAAGGCGCAATTAAAACCAACACTTAGCAAATCGATATGTGAAATCGAAATCAAAAATGCCTCTACAGTTTGTCCTGAAAGCGTGCGTCCAGAAGCGTCGGTTATGGTACCGCTTACCATAACGGGAATATCGAGTTGTTGGTTTTCCTTGATTTCGTCAATAGCAAAAAGAGCCGCTTTGGCATTAAGCGTATCAAAAACGGTTTCTACCATCAAAATATCTACTCCACCTTCAATAAGTGCCAAAGCTTGTTCGCTATACGCATCCTTTAACTCGTT
>CATAMV010000091.1 GCA_949487855.1 Bacteroidota bacterium | reverse complement strand
TTGTTTTATTTGTCCACCAATGCTATGGGAAGTAACGTTACAGCAGGATGGAAAATTCATAAGCAAGGAGCTCATTTTGCAAATCCCTGCTTTACACAAATCCACCCAACATGTATTCCCGTCTCAGGCGATCACCAATCTAAACTAACGTTGATGTCTGAATCACTTCGAAACGACGGGCGTATTTGGGTACCCAAAAAGAAAGAGGACGCAGCGGCCATTCGCGAAGGAAAACTAAAACCCACCGATTTGGCTGAAGAAGACCGCGACTATTATTTGGAGCGTCGTTATCCTGCTTTTGGAAATTTAGTGCCAAGAGACGTAGCGTCCCGTGCAGCAAAAGAGCGCTGTGACGAAGGCTATGGTGTAAATAAAACAGGAGAGGCCGTATTTCTTGATTTCGCAGCTGCTATTGAACGTTACGGAAAAGAAAAAGCCCATGTAAAAGGCTTGGACGAAAACGACACAGCACTCGTTCAAAAACTAGGAAAAGGAGTCGTTAAGGCAAAGTATGGAAACTTATTTCAGATGTACGAAAAAATCGTAGATCAAAATCCGTACGAAACGCCCATGATGATTTATCCAGCGGTGCATTACACCATGGGTGGCGTGTGGGTAGATTATAACCTTATGACTTCCGTTCCAGGCTGTTTTGCTATTGGTGAAGCCAACTTCTCCGATCACGGGGCAAACCGATTGGGGGCATCGGCTTTGATGCAAGGATTAGCAGATGGTTATTTTGTGTTGCCTTATACTATTGGCGATTATTTGGCAGACGATATTCGTACCGGTCCGATTTCTACAGCTTCGCCAGAATTTGAAGAAGCGGAACAACGTGTACAGGCTCAAATAGATGCGTTTATCAATAATAAAGGCACTAAAACAGTAGATTATTTCCATCGTAAATTGGGTAAAATCATTTGGAACAAATGTGGAATGTCACGAAATGAGAAAGGGCTCAAAGAAGCCATGGCTGAAGTAAAAGCACTTCGTGAGGAGTTTTACAAAGACGTATTTGTCCCTGGAACAGCAGACTCCTTTAACGAGCCATTGGCAAAAGCACTCCGTGTTGCGGACTTTTTAGAATTGGGCGAGTTGTTTGCCAAAGACGCTTTAGTGCGTACGGAATCTTGTGGAGGTCACTTTAGAGAAGAATCTCAAACTCCAGAAGGAGAAGCACTTCGTGATGATGACAATTTTACTTTTGTCTCTGCTTGGGAATACAAAGGGGAACCTGGCGATGCGAAACTTCATAAAGAAGCATTGAACTACGAAAACATTGAACTTAAAACAAGATCGTATAAATAGGCAATAGTTAATAGGCAATAGTTAAAAGATGACACACATTCAATCGTATAAAGATTTATTGATTTGGCAAAAAGGGGTGGCTTTGGTCAAATCAGTTTACCTATTGTGTGAGCAATTACCTAAAGAAGAAGTTTTTGGTTTGCAAAGTCAGATGAAACGTGCCGCTATTTCTATACCATCTAATATTGCGGAAGGCTATGGGCGAAATTATACGCAAAACTATTTTCAATTTTTACGAATAGCACGTGGCTCATTACTTGAATTGGAAACCCAACTCATTATTTCTAAAGAGCTAAAATTAGTTGGAAACAAATTGTATCAAAAAGTACAAGCGTTAATTACAGAAGAAAATAAAATGTTAAATGCCTTTATAAAGTCAATAAGCAAGGAAAGATAATTATTGCCTATTGCCTTTTGGCTAAAAAACTACAGTATGAAACTGACATTAAAAATTTGGCGTCAAGAAAACGCTACCGCAAAAGGAAGTATGCAAACCTATTCGTTGGACGGAGTTTCTCCAGACATGTCATTTTTGGAAATGATGGATGTTCTCAACGAGCAGCTTATGTCGCAGGGTATGGACCCAGTAGCATTCGATCATGATTGTCGTGAAGGTATTTGTGGATCTTGCTCTATGTTTATTAATGGGGAAGCACACGGACCAGATAGACTCGTTACCACATGCCAACTGCATATGCGTAAATTCAAGGACGGTGACACCATTCATATTGAACCGTTTCGTGCGAAACCGTTTCCCGTAATTAAGGATTTGGTAGTTGATCGTTCCGCTTTTGATCGTATCCAACACGCTGGCGGCTTTGTTTCCGTGAATACTTCTGGAAATACCCAAGATGCCAATGCCATTCCAATTGAAAAAGCAGATGCGGATAAAGCCTTTGATGCAGCTACTTGTATTGGCTGCGGTGCTTGTGTTGCAACTTGTAAAAACGCATCCGCTATGCTATTTGTTTCAGCAAAAGTTTCGCAGTATGCACTCTTGCCACAAGGGCAAGTAGAAGCTACCGATCGGGTACTAAATATGGTCAAGCAAATGGACGATGAAGGTTTTGGAAACTGCACCAACACTGGCGCTTGTGAAGTAGAATGCCCTAAAGGTATTTCGCTTGAAAACATTGCTCGCATGAACCGGGAATATCTCTCGGCGAATGTTAAGGGTTAAAGCGGCGAACTCACCATCCATTGTACGCCAAAAGCATCGGCGCACATCCCCCAATACGAATTCCAAAAGGTTTCTGCTATTGGCATCATAGCAGTTCCACCTTCTGAGAGTCCTTTAAATACGTGGTCGGCTTCTTTTCTGTTTTCGACATGTAACGAAACAGCGTAATTATTCCCTTGTACAAATCATGCGCAAGCATCTCCAACAGCATCGCTTCCCATTATGGTAACATTTTCATTGAGCGGAAGCATGCAATGCATAATACGATTGTGGAATTCCTTTGCCACTTGAGGCATACCCTTATTGGGCGGGGCATCTCCATAGGTTAGCGATTCGGAAAGTTCGGATTTTAAAACTTTTGCATAGTGTGCAAATGCCTCTGCACAATTGCCATTGTAGTTGATATAAACATGTAAAGTTTTCATGATGATAAGATTTAGATTCATTCAAACCTACAAAAATTCTACTTTTATACAATGAAAACCCTTCACACTGCCTTACTCCAAACCAACTTGCATTGGCACAACCCTGCAGATAATCAATCTGCATTTGAGCAGCTTATAGCGAAATTACCTAAAACTGTAAGACTTATTGTACTCCCAGAAATGTGGGCTACGGGTTTTACGATGACACCCAACGAGGTTGCTGAACCCATGGATGGTACGTCTGTAGCTTGGATGCAGCACATGGCAAAACAACACAACGCAGCCGTATGCGGAAGTCTTGCTATTAAAGAAAAGGATGCCTTTTACAACCGATTTATTTTTGCGCACCCAAATGGCAAATTAGACACCTACGACAAAGCACACCCCTATACGCCCTCTGGTGAAGCACGGGTATATAACGCTGGAAAAGAAAGTGTGTTGATTGAATATGCTGGTTTTCGCATTCGTCCGTTGGTGTGCTACGATTTGCGTTTTCCTGTATTTGCTCGTAATACAGACCAATATGATTTGCTTATTTGTGTTGCCAACTGGCCTGCAGCACGAATTCAAGCTTGGAATACGCTGCTGTGCGCACGTGCGATCGAAAACATGGCGTTTTCTGTAGGCGTAAATCGAACGGGAAAAGACGCTTATCGACTGGAATATCCAGGAGCTTCAGCGGCATATAACGCTCTTGGAGATGCGTTAGCTTTTGCAGAAGCTTCAGCGTCTGTAGTCTTAGTTGAATTTGATAAAATGGAACTCCATAAACTGCGCGAAAAACTACCGTTTTTGAAAGACCGAGACGATTTTAATCTAGTATAAATTGCTCCTGCAATTCCCAGTTGGCACGTACGTCTAATAGTGGCGGAAAGTGATAAATCGCTTCGGGCTTTTTACCTTCCAAATAATTTCCAGTATCCCACTTGCCGTTTGCGTTTTCGTCTATTCGAATACGAACATAGTATTTGCTTGGCAACAGATATGCAAAACGATATGAGCCACGCTCTTCCTTGGCATATATACTGCGAATGATTTCCTCTTTATCATTTGTTAAATCAATAAAAATTGGATAGGAAGGCACGTTGGCTAAGCGTAATGAGAGGTTGCCGTAGTCCACCCTACTTTTGGTGCTCACAGAAGTTGAAAGGCTATCGTTTGAGATATCAAAAAAATCTGTTACAGCACCAGGGAGAATTTCGAGTTGGTATTTTTCCTTTGGAAAAATATCAAACAATACATGCAGTTCGTGCATGCCTTTTTGGGCAAGTGTGAAAGGTATCAAAGTGGAATCTTTGGCACGTAAGCTCATAGAATCTTGCACAAATTGTTTTATGGGAGTATTGGCGACAAGCTTTAAGGTATCGGTAAGGTGAAGTGTTCCTTTTGGTTCAAAAGAAAGCTGCAATGAGTCAGGTTCTCCTTTGCGAACGCGATATGAATACTCTTTTGTTAATGTGTCGTGGCGTAACGTAAAGCGAAGTGAATCTGCGTCAATCCCTTTGTACCAATAGTAGAGGGTATCGGCTTTTTTGTCGCGAGACACCACCGAAGCAAAACTATCACCAACTTCTTCATTTAGTTCAATGGTAATGGCATCACTTCCTTTAAATCCAAATCCCACACGTTGCTTTCCCGCTTGGTAGGCTTTTCCAAAATCAAACGCGAGTTCTTCTTTGTAAAGCGATAGCTGAAAGAGGCTATCGTTTGGTAGTGTAATGACGCGCTGCACGGCATCTATTTTATCTACTGAAGGGTCAAACACATAATTTTTTGACACATCTTTTACAGCAACCAAATGATAATCTCCTGCTTTTAGATTGGGCATTGTAAATTCGGTCAAACTGTCAAGTGTATTGGTATAATAAAGCGGTTTGTTTTTAAAAATGACCGAGTCACTGTATGTGCTATCTATGGGGTAAAGCATAATCGAAACAAAGGATTCGGGTTTGCGCGCAAAGGCATCTGAAATACTACCTCGTATTGAAAGGGAATCAATGACAGGTCCCGTTGAAAACACATATGAGAAAAACGAAAAAGGATTGCCTTCATTATTGTCCACCACACTTTCCCCAAAGTTGAACGTGTAGGTAGTATTTGGCGTGAGTGAATCTAAAAATTCAATTTCAATATATTTTGCCGCTATACTTTGTGGTGAAATCACATATGTGGCTTGTTCTAATGGTGGTGAAACCACCAGTTGATCATTTAATTTATTCAGTTTGATATATTCATCAAAATAAATACGAATGCGATCTTGTTTGAAATTTACGGTTCGTTGAGGTGGATCTGCTCGCAACACTTTAGGGGGTGTTTCGTCTTCTGGACCTCCTGTTGGCGAACCACGTCGGGCACATTGCACAAAAATGGCGCAAATCATAAACGCAATAAATAGTCGCTTAAGCATAGCGCAAAATAACGACTATTTTCTTGCTTACGGAAGAATGTTTTGCGCATATGCCATTCCCATGACAGATATTTTCTCACACACGCCGTTTAACAAAGCGTTCCCACAAGCGGTCAGCGTTGCTCCAGTAGTAATGACGTCATCAACTAATAACAAATGGTTGTATTCCTTTTTTGGTTGAATTAAAAAGGCATTTTTCACCTCTTCCCAACGCGCTTCGCGAGACATACGCACCAATGTCTTGGTTTGGTTTTTTCGCAACAACAGGTCGTCCAAATAGGGTATTCCTAAGCGATTTGCCCAGTATTGGCCGAAGCCTGTCACTTGATTGTAGCCACGTTTTTGTTGTCGTGAAGGATGTAATGGTACAGGAACAACACCATCGCATTGTAACACAACATGTTCCTTTGGGATAAGTTGCGCACTTTGATGGGCAATCCAATCGGCTACTTTTTTCTTCCCTTGATATTTTAGCGCATGGATAAGCTCCTGAATGGGCGAGTGCTGCAAAAAATAAAAGGGGGCGTAAGCCCCTTCCAAGGGTAGGAATTGGCGTAGCATTATTTTTAGTATGCTGTTTTCATCCTGTTCAAAATAGGTTTTTGGGAGTTTAGATGTACATCGCACACAAAGCCATTTTTGATTTTTTGCAAGCGGCTGCATACAGCTCCAACAGCATTGTGGAAACCAAACAGATAGTAAATCATTCAACATAGGTCAAGGTTCTGATGATGGCATGTGTAAATTAGCAAACTTATCCTATTTTTGCGCCATGGCAGACCAAGATTTGTTTAAAAAAGTATTGTCCCATGCCAAGGAGTATGGGTTTGTGTTTCCTTCTAGTGAAATTTACGATGGCCTCAGTGCCGTGTACGATTACGGCCAGCAAGGCGTTTCCCTAAAAAAGAACTTGCGTGAGTATTGGTGGAAAGCCATGGTGCAGCTCAATGAAAATATCGTAGGCTTAGATGCGGCTATTTTAATGCACCCCACCACATGGAAGGCTTCGGGTCATGTGGATGCCTTTAACGATCCACTTATTGACAACAAAGATTCCAAAAAACGCTACCGCGCAGATGTGTTGGTGGAAGATTATGTGGGAAAACTCGACACAAAAATTGAGAAAGAGGTCAAAAAAGCGGCCAAGCGTTTTGGCGATGCTTTTGACAAAGCACAATTTTTAAGTACCAATCCCAGAGTAGTAGGCTACAAAGAAAAAGGAGACGCCATTTTAAAACGCTTAGGAAAATCGTTAGAAAACGAAGATTTGGTAGATGTAAAGTCACTCATTGAAGAACTTGAGATTGTATGCCCTTTGTCAGGGTCTAAAAACTGGACGGAAGTCAAGCAGTTTAACTTGATGTTTGGCACCAAACTCGGCGCATCTGCCGAAAGTGCCACAGAACTGTATTTACGTCCCGAAACGGCACAAGGGATTTTTGTGAACTTTTTAAATGTGCAAAAAACCGGGCGGATGAAATTGCCCTTTGGCATTGCTCAAACAGGAAAAGCATTCCGCAATGAGATTGTAGCACGCCAGTTTATTTTCCGTATGCGCGAATTTGAACAAATGGAAATGCAGTATTTTATTCCACCAGGCACGCAAAAAGAGTGGTACGCGCACTGGAAAGAAACACGCCTAAAATGGCATCTTTCATTGGGATTAGGAGCCGACAATTACCGTTTTCACGATCACGAAAAATTAGCACACTACGCCGATGCCGCTTGCGATATTGAATTTCGTTTTCCATTCGGGTTTAAAGAACTAGAAGGGATTCATTCCCGAACAGACTTTGACTTGAGCAGCCACGAGGAATTTTCAGGAAAAAAACTAAAGTATTTTGATCCAGAGCGACAAGAAAATTATGTGCCTTATGTATTGGAAACTTCAATCGGTTTAGACCGCTTGTTTTTGGCAGTATTTTCAAATGCCTTGCAAGAAGAAACGCTTGAAGACGGCTCAAGTAGAACGGTTTTACGATTACCTGCTGTGGTAGCACCTACCAAAGTAGCCGTATTGCCACTGGTGAAAAAAGATGGCTTACCTGCTATCGCTAAAGATATTGTCAACGGCTTAAAGTGGGATATGGCAGTTGCCTATGACGAAAAAGATGCTGTAGGTCGTCGTTATCGCAGGCAAGATGCCCTGGGAACGCCTTTTTGTATTACTGTGGATCATCAAACGTTGGAAGACCAAACCGTAACCCTTCGCTACCGCGATAGCATGGCGCAAGAACGCCTAAGCATAGCCGATGCAAAAGCAAAAATCAGCGAAGCAGTAGCTTTTGAAAGCTGGCTTAAGGGAAGTTAAAACCCTACGTTATAATATATCAAAACGCTGTCAATTCGAGTGAATTTTACGATTGAAATGCGTAAAATTTGTATCGAGAATGTGTTGTTCTAACTGCTAAAACCTTTTTCCAATAGCAATGCCAAAACGCCCATGGGCTTCTGGGTGGTAGGAGTCATCCGTTTCTCTGTTGATAAAGTAACGCCCTACACCCGCAAATAGCTCAAAAGTAAATCCGTTGCGATTTACCCATTTTTTACCCAACGCCACACCCATAGAGAATTGGAATTCACCAGAGTCAGTGTTGGTGTCGCCATCAAAATCAACAGTTGAAAAAGAGCTAAACGCCTCAACAAAAATCCCACTGGCACCGAAGTCTTTTCTATTCAAAAAATAGAACCGGTAATAGGGAGTGAGGGCAATGTTTTGATAGCTTGTGTTGTTGTCTCCGAAATTTGCAAAGAGTGAAATTCCATAACCGTTAGACTCATTAACAAGCCTTTCGTAGCTGATACTTAGCGCAGGATGCACGATCAAATCAAGGGCATTAAGCCGAATCTCATTTTTTTCAAAGAATTCTACTTCCTCATATTGATTTACGACTTCAACCTTGGTTACATCTTCATTGTTTTCTTGTGCATACACACCAAAAACAACAAGCATAACAAAAGAAGTTAAACGTACTTTATTCATGACTATAGGATTTAGTTCTATCAAAGATACACAAATTTCACTCCTTAGTTTGTATTTTAGCAGGCATGCAAATCATTTCATATAACGTTAACGGTATTCGCGCAGCCCTAAACAAAGGTTTTTTAGATTGGTTAAAAGCGACTTCGCCAGATGTCCTTTGTTTACAAGAAACCAAAGCGCGCCCCGAGCAACTCGATCTTTCGGTTTTTGAACAAGCGGGCTATCCATACCACTACTGGTTTTCGGCACAAAAAAAGGGCTACAGTTCTGTGGCGATTTTATGCAAACAAAAACCAACCCATATTGAATATGGAACGGGAATTGATTATATGGATTTTGAAGGGCGCAATATCCGTGTAGATTTTGACAATGTTTCTGTGATGAGTTTGTATTTGCCCTCAGGGACCAACCCCGATCGTTTGGCGTATAAGTTTACGTATATGGACGATTTTCAGCATTATATAAACCAATTGAAAAAAGAAATTCCAAACCTAGTTATTTGCGGTGACTACAACATCTGCCATGAGGCTATTGATATTCACGATCCAATTCGGAATGCAAAAGTTTCCGGCTTTTTGCCCGAAGAGCGCACATGGCTAGACGGTTTTATTCAAAGCGGTTTTGTGGATTCATTTCGGCATATAAATAAAGAGCCTCACCAATACAGTTGGTGGAGCTACCGTGCCAATTCCCGTGCCAATAACAAGGGCTGGCGCATTGATTACGCCATGGTTTCTGAACCACTAAAAAATAAAATAGAACGCGCCTTTATCCTTCCCCAAGCTGTCCATTCTGACCACTGTCCCGTTGGCGTAACACTTGCAAGCTAACAGATGAAATACACTACCATTCCACACACCGATATTCGAGTGAGTAAAATATGCCTGGGCACCATGACTTGGGGAAATCAAAACACACAAGAGGAAGCCTTTGAACAAATGGATTATGCCCTAGACAAAGGGGTGAATTTTTTTGATACAGCTGAATTGTATCCCGTTCCTGCAAACGCAGACACCTACGCCGATACGGAACGTATTATTGGCCGTTGGTTTGCCCAGCGCAACAAACGTGATAAGGTGGTGTTGGCAACCAAAATTGCAGGTCCAGGTGCATATACCGCCCACATCCGAACTACGGGCTTTTCGCCCGATAGCCTTCGCGAGGCGTTGGAAGGAAGTTTGACACGTTTAAAAACAGATTATATTGATGTATATCAATTGCATTGGCCCGAACGCAAGGCTAATTTTTTTGGCAAACGAGACTATTACCCAGATACAGACGACCAATGGGAAGAAAATTTCGAATCCGTTTTGGAAACACTTGATGCATTTGTTCAAGAAGGAAAAATTAGGCATATAGGATTGTCTAACGAAACACCTTGGGGTACAATGAAGTATTTAAACCTTTCTGAAAACAAAAATCTTCCCCGAGCAAAAACGATTCAAAACCCGTATTCCCTGCTCAACCGTACTTTTGAGGTAGGCAATGCGGAAGTTTCGCATCGTGAGCAACTGGGGTTATTGGCTTACTCACCCTTAGCCTTTGGTGTTCTTTCTGGAAAATACAGAAACGAACATCTTCCCGAAAACAGCCGATTAAAATTATTCCCAAGGATGAAGCGCTACAGCAGCGTTGAAGCCTCAGCCGCTGTTGAAGCGTATGCCAAAATTGCCGAAAAACATCAGCTTTCACTCACGCAATTGGCACTGGCTTTTGTTACGGATCGGCTTTTTGTAACTTCCAATATTATCGGTGCTACCACCATGCCCCAATTGGAAGAAAACATCGCTACGGCAGCGATAACTTTGTCTGATGAAATTTTAGCTGAAATTGATGCGGTGCATAACCGCATGCCCAATCCTGCGCCTTAAAACAAATGCGCCACGACTTCTTGAATGGTCGTCAACCGAATAACTTCCAAGCCTTTTGGGACAGTTTTTACGGCTTGGGCCACCACCATACGCTCAAAGCCTAATTTTGTAGCTTCTTGCATACGTTGTTCCATTTTAGGGACGTTGCGCAACTCGCCCGAAAGCCCTACTTCGGCAGCAAACGTATAGCCTTTGGGAATGGCAACATCCAAACTACTAGAAAGAATGGCAGCCATAACGGCCAAATCTAACCCTGGATCATCTAAGCGAATGCCACCTGCAAGGTTTAGAAACACATCTTTCGACCCCAATTGAAAACCAGCACGTTTTTCCAATACGGCTAACAACATATTCAGGCGTTTGTTGTCAAATCCCGTACTGCTGCGCTGTGGCGTGCCGTATACCGCAGAACTCACCAAGGCTTGCACTTCAATGAGCATGGGTCTAATACCCTCAACAGTAGTGCCAATGGCGTGTCCGCTAAGCCCTGCGCTTTCCGAAGAAATAAGCAATGCGCTGGGGTTGGCAACAGGCAAAAGGCCCTCTTGTGCCATACTATAAATACCCAATTCGGCCGTGGTGCCAAAACGGTTTTTATGGGCGCGTAAAATGCGATACACATGATTTCTGTCGCCTTCAAAATGAAGTACGGTATCTACCATGTGTTCTAAAACTTTAGGCCCTGCAATGGCGCCATCTTTGGTGATATGTCCAACCAAAAAAACAGGTGTTTGTGTGCTTTTCGCAAACTGGAGTAACTCGGCAGTACAGGCGCGAATTTGCGACACACTTCCTGCAGTGCTGTCAATGATATCAGAGTGTAAGGTTTGAATGGAATCAATCACGACAACTGCCGGTTGAAGTTTTCCCAAATGATGTAAAAGCGATTGGGTATGCGTTTCGGCAAGTAAATAGCACTCGCTACTTTCTTCGGTTACACGGGCACTACGCAATTTGATTTGTTGTTCGCTTTCTTCGCCCGAAACATAAACGACTTTTCCTTTTACAGAAAGGGCAACTTGTAACAGTAATGTAGATTTTCCAATTCCAGGTTCGCCACCAACAAGCATCATGGCCCCAGGAACAATACCGCCACCCAATACACGATCTAACTCTGAATCTCCAGAGGGAAGCCGCTGAATCGCATCAATGGCCACATCCTGAATACGAACGGGGCTTGCTTTAGCTGGCGCAACTTTTTCACTTTGCCATGCAGGTGGTTTTGGGTTGTCCAACACTTCTTCCTGAAGCGTGTTCCAACTTTTACAAGAGCTACATTGCCCTTGCCATTGTGTGTGTTGTGTTCCACAATGGGTACAAAAAAATGCCTTTTTGACTTTTGCCATTGAGCGAATCTACTTATTTTTTAGAAACAATGGGCAGTAGCAAAAAAGAAAGACTACCAAAAACCACAACCATAACTGTTTGTCCTGTCCACATGATCCATCCAAAAGCCAATGCATCCGTATATGGCACTTCAAAAGCTTGCAAAACAGCAGCTACAGCCAAGGGATATAAACCAATTCCTCCGTTAGTGGCAGACATGGCAAATCCCCCTGCAATAAATGCGGGAATAAGAGCCGAAAAGGATAATCCGCTTGTTTGAGGAAGGGCAAAAGTAACTACCCAAAACATCATCAAATACATGAGCCAAATAAATAGGGTATGTGCTATAAACGCCCATTTGTTTTTCATAGATCGCACCGAAAGCATACCCAACCAAAGCCCATTAAAAAAGCGCAAGATTTTTATTGCCCACGCTTTTTTCGAGCGTTTTAGCCCTCTAATAAGCATAAAAAACAGCACGATGAAAACGAGAAGCCACAGCAATGAATATACATTAAACGTAGGGCTTCCAATAATTTCAAGTAACAGTTCGCTGTGAAGTAAAAACCCTAAACCAATAAATGAAAACAACAAAATAAGGTCAATAATGCGTTCTGTTACAATGGTACCGAAGCCTCTTTGAAAAGGAACATCGGCATAAGTGGCTAATGCGGTAGCACGTAAAACTTCTCCAGAGCGAGGGATTCCTAAATTTGAAAAATAGGCAATCAGTACCGTTAAGGTTCTGATAATAAATGAAGGCTGATAGCCAAGTGGTTTGAGTAAAAAGTTCCAACGATAGGCTCTCGACAAATGACTGAGGGCACCAAAAACTAGCGATAAAAACACAAATGTTATATCGGCTTGTTTGATGGCAGCAAAAATTTGTGTACGATCCTCTTCGGAAGTGTTTGCAAATGAAAAATACACCAAATAGAGTCCAAGCCCTAAAGGGACTATATTTTTGAGGAGCTTTAGGAATTTAGACATGGAATTAATCCAAGGTATTGGTGGAACTATTCGGGAAAATCAAAGTCGGTTTAAACAATTTGGCATCGGCAACGGGCATGCTGGCGTAGCTGATAATAATAACCACATCTCCTTTTTGTACTTTTCGAGCCGCAGGTCCGTTTAGTGTGATTTCGCAAGAGTTAGCAGCACCTTCAATTACGTACGTTTCAAGGCGTTCGCCATTGTTTACATTCACCACCTGAACCTTTTCGCCTGCCATAATATTTGCGGCATCCATAAGGGTTTTGTCAATGGTAATGCTGCCGATATAATTTAACTCGGCACCCGTAACACGTACGCGGTGAATTTTTGATTTTAAAACCTCAATTTGCATGGTACAAATGTACTTATTTTAATGCGATATTATCAATCAATCGAACCCCTTCAACAGAAGTTGCAACAAAGAGGCGTTGATTTTCTTGGGGATTAACCTCAGTGACTTCTTGCAACGAAGTTTCGTCAACGCACAAAGCATAGTGTAGTGTAAATGTGGGATGCTGGGCAAACACATTTGCAATGTGGGCATAAATAGCAGCTTTTTTCATGTAGTTACTGGCGCAGTGTTCTAGCGTTTTGTAAATAAATCCCGCTTCAGCTCTGGTAGTTTTTGTCAAAAGCTCGTTACGGGAACTCATTGCAAGCCCATTGGCTTCTCTAACAATAGGACAGGGGACAATGGTTATTGGGATATTTGCTGTTTTCACCCAATTCTTAATGATACTCAATTGCTGAAAATCTTTTTCTCCAAAATAGGCAGAATGTGGATGTACCGCCTCGAAAAGCTTCGATACAATGGTGATGACACCGTTAAAATGATCAGGCCGATCGGCCCCTTCCATAACAGTATCTAATCCATTAAATGCATATGATGTTGCATGAACGTGTTTGGGGTACATGTCTTGAACTGACGGCGCAAAAATATTTATTGCTGGATTGATTTTGTGAATGGCCTCCACATCTTTTTTTAAACAAACTGGGTACGCATGCAAATCTGAAGTGTTGTTAAATTGAGTTGGATTTACAAAAATAGTTACCCAAACACTTTCGTTTTCAACTTGCGCTTGTTCAATAAGCGCAAAGTGTCCTTGATGTAATGCACCCATTGTGGGTACCAATCCGCATTGATTCCCCAAATACTTTTTACGTTCGCGATGAAGTGCTTCTAAATTTTGATAAAGTGGCATTGCTGTGCTGAAACGAATCAAACACAAAAGTCGTGTAAATTTTTAGTAAATTTGCATTTTAATCCACAAATACGGTTAACGCCTTTATGAAAGACAAAAAGATATTATACATATCATCAGAAGTCGTGCCCTATCTTCCGCATAGCGAACTTTCAAATTTGGCATTTGATATCCCAAAAATGGTTAACGACCGAGGTGGCCAAACCCGTATTTTTATTCCAAAATATGGATTGATAAATGAACGTCGTCATCAATTACACGAAGTTATTCGCCTTTCTGGAATGAATTTGGTTGTGAATGATATAGACATGCCTTTAATCATTAAAGTAGCCTCTATTCCAAAAGAACGCATGCAAGTTTACTTTATAGATAACGAAGATTATTTCAAAGGTCGTGGATTGTATGCCGAAGAAAACGGGAAACTCTATTCCGACAATGAAGAGCGTGCTATTTTCTTTGCCAAAGGCGTTATTGAAACAGTGAAAAAACTAAACTGGTCTCCAGATATTATTCATGTTCAAGGTTGGATTGCAGCTTTAGTTCCGTTGTATTGTAAATTTTATTACAAAGACGAGCCCCTGCTTGCAAACACTAAAGTTGTAACTTCTTTCTTCGCGCCTCCGTTTGAAGGAAAATTAGGTGGGGATTTGTTTTCGAAAATTACATTTGACGGAATAGAAGCCGATCATATGGAAAACTTAAAAAATCCAACTCTTGACGATATGCTATCAAACGCCGTAGAACACTCCGATGGCATTATTCTTGCAAACTCAGATGTGAGCGACGCAGTTAAAAAAGTGGCTTATAGCAGTGCAAAACCTATTTTAGAATTGAGTAAAGAATCTGATGTTCTTAATGCCCACGAAACCTTTTACCACACCGAATTTTAACCTCCTGATGATTAAAAAAATTATCCCAATTGCACTTACGCTTGCCCTAGTATCATGTGATAAAAAATTTAATGACCTTGGCGCCGAAGTATTTCCTGAAATGTTAATTCAAGGCGAAAAGGCAAATTACCCTGTTAAGGTTATACACTCCTTAATTGACGTGGTACAAACCAATGCTGGAAGTATTTTGCAATTAGGCGAGCGAAACGATAATTTGTATGGAACAATGTCTGCTTCGGTAGTCTCTCAATTTAGTTTAACTACCTATCCACCAAGATTCGGTTCTAAAAATGCTGAACTAGAGATTTCAGAAAACTTTGATGAGCAAGAAACGATTACAGACGTATGGCTCGAAATACCTTTCTTCACCAATCAAATTGATGCCGACGGTGACGGCTTGATTCGTGCATACGATATTGATGATGCTGATCCCAATAGCGATTCAGACGCCGATGGAGTAAGTGACATCGTAGAACGAAATAACGGGACTGACCCAACAAACCCTGACACCGACGGAGACGGAACTTTAGACGGAGATGATAGCGAGACCGAAAATCCGAATCCAGATAAGAAATTGTATGCCATAGATTCTCTTTTTGGTAACCGCGAAGCGACTTTAGATGTTGAGGTTACGAAGCTGAACTACTTTTTACGCCAATTAGATCCCGATAATAACTTTGAGCAACAACAACCATATTATTCCAACTTTAATATTGATACCTATAAAGACCAACAATTGGCTAGTGAGCAAATCCAATTAAGCTTTGATGAGATTGTTATTGATGGTGAAGACGCTCAGAATTTAACGCCAAGACTTCGTGTTCCTTTAGACAAATCATTTTTTCAGCACCAGTTTTTTGACAAAGAGGGCGCAACAGAATTTTCAACAGCGGAATTATTTCAAGATTATTTCAGGTCGTTTTCCATTGAAACAAGCAATTTTAGTTCACCACTCCTCATGTTATTGGACTTTGACAAAATGGTTATCCGTGTTGCATATACCTATAAATC
The DNA here is from genome assembly GCA_949487855.1 of Bacteroidota bacterium. Classification (GTDB taxonomy): domain Bacteria; phylum Bacteroidota; class Bacteroidia; order Flavobacteriales; family Flavobacteriaceae; genus UBA7446. Next base: position 19,866 of record CATAMV010000091.1, on the reverse strand, counting down.
GGAAGACACAGAAGCTGACCCGGTTGTAATTGTTGATGAAGATTCCGAATACGTAATCAATGCAGGATTTCTAAAATTTAGCACAATAAATAGAACAACCCCAGTATCTCCAGCGCTACAAGATATTGTTGCTTCAACTGCACCAGCAAAAATTGCTCTAGGCGGTGGCTTGGGAAGTGTGGCTACAATTAATCTTTTTGAAGATGTAAATGCCCTGGAAGCACTTAAAGCAGAAAAAGATTCTTGGCTGTTTAATGAAGCAAACCTTACATTTTTTGTTGATAAACAAATAGTTGAACAATACGGATTAACACTGCCTGAACGGTTGTACTTATACAATGCGAATACCAATGCAGCGATTACAGATTTTTTACAAGATGGTACTTCCACTCAATCACAAAGTAAATTGATTTATGGCGGATTTCTACTGGAAGACGACGAGAAGCAATACTATAAAATTAGAATTACAGACCACCTGCGAAATATTGTAACTAAAGATTCTACCAACGCACCGTTGCGATTGGCAGTTGCAGATGTTTTCGCAACTCAAAGTCCAGTTGCTATGGCAAATGCCAACAATACAACTCATTATAAAATTCCCGCTAGGACAATTTCTACCCCAAAGTCAGCGGTATTTGTGGGGCCAAACCCAACAGATCCAGCACTTTTAGATTTAAAGTTGCAGTTGGAGGTATTCTACACAGATGTTGAGTAAAACTTATAGTTCTTTTCGCAATCGCGCTACAGGTGCGCCAATCATTTCGCGGTATTTTGCTACGGTTCTACGTGCAATGGGGTAGCCCTTTTTGTTCATGATTTGCATCAATTGCTCGTCGGTAAGTGGACTTTTTTTGTCTTCAGCGGCAATTACATCGTTGAGTGCTTTTTTCACTTCAATGGATGACACTTCTTCTCCTGCAGCGTTGGTAAAGCCTTCCGAGAAAAACCACTTTACCAACTTAGTTCCATAAGGTGTGTCAACGTATTTGCTGTTGGCAACACGTGAAACCGTTGAAATATCCATCCCAATGCGGTCTGCGATGTCCTTAAGAATCATAGGCTTAAGTTTCTGTTCATCTCCGGTGAGGAAATATGCCTCTTGAAATACCATGATAGTTTTCATGGTTTCATAAAGCGTGTGCTGGCGTTGCTTTATGGCATCAATGAACCAACGCGCAGCATCTAATTTTTGCTTGATAAACTGCACGGCTTTTTGTTGTTCTTTACTCTTTTTATGGGCTTCTTTATAGCCCGATAACATATTGCGGTATTCACCAGAAACGTGTAGCTCTGGCGCATTGCGTCCATTGAGCACAAGACTGAGCTGACCCTCTTGCAATTGAATGCTAAAATCGGGAACGATTTGCGCATTCATTTTGGTATCGCTACCAAATGCAGCACCTGGTTTAGGATTTAGCTTTTCGATTTCGCGCATGCAATCTTTTAGCTGCTCATCATCAATTTTAAACCGTGCTTTAATTTTGGTAAAGTGTTTTTTTGTAAAGGCTTCAAATTGCTCTTCAAGAAGCATTATTGCTGTTGTAACTGCTGGGGTCTGTTGTTTTCGTCTAAGTTGAATAAGAAGACACTCTTGCAAATTCAATGCCCCAACACCCGCTGGATCAAGCTGGTGAACTGACTCTAAAATCTTGCGAACCTCCTGCTCGTTTGTGTAAATGTTTTCGGTAAATGCCAGGTCATCAACAATGTCAATTAACTCTCTTCTAATATAGCCACTGGTATCAATGCTTCCCACTAAAAATGCAGCAATGCGGTATTCCTGTTCTGTGAAAGTAAAGGTGTCTAGTTGTGCCATTAACTGCTGATGAAAGCTAATTCCTGCAGCATAGGGCACATGTTTTTCTTCATCGTCTGGGCTGTAGTTTTGTGCACGTAGTCGATACTCTGGGATTTCATCATCACTTAAGTAGGCATCAATATCAATATCATTAGTCTCTATGATTTCTGCATTGTCGTCTTCAGCATTGCTAAATTCATCTTGGTTATTTGCTTCTTCTTTACCAGAGGCTAAGGCAGGATTTTCTTCAATTTCACGTAGTATTTGTTGTTCAAATGATTGAATGGGCAATTGAATCAACTTCATAAGCTGAATTTGCTGCGGCGATAGCTTTTGGGAAAGCTTAAATTGAAGATGTTGTTTAAGCATGAACTAAAATTGGGTCTTTAAAAGTACAAAAAACCCACATAATCGTTGCTAAAATGCGGCATTTAACGGCGTTCTTGGGTATGGAATTACATCTCTGATATTGGACATCCCTGTGGTGTAGAGCACCAAACGCTCAAACCCAAGCCCAAAACCTGCGTGTACGGCAGTTCCAAATTTGCGTAAATCTGTGTACCACCACAATTCTTTTTCGTCTATGTCCATGGCGCGCATACGCGCTACAAGTTTGTCTAAACGTTCTTCACGCTGCGATCCGCCAACCATTTCGCCCACTCCAGGGAACAATACATCCATTGCACGAACGGTTTTTCCGTCTTCGTTCATACGCATATAAAATGCTTTAATTTCAGCAGGATAGTCGAATAAAATCACGGGACTGCTAAAGTGTTTTTCAACCAAATAGCGCTCGTGTTCACTTTGTAAATCGGCACCCCACGCATCAATCGGATATTTAAACTTCTTCTTTTTATTGGGTTTTGAATTTCGCAAAATGGCAATCGCTTCGGTGTATGAAACACGGATAAATTCATTTTGCGTAACAAATTGCAAACGTTCAATAAGCCCCAAAGGACTGCGCTCAAGCTGTGGTTTTTTAGCTTCTTCTTGTGCAAAGCGCTGATCTAAAAACGCCAAATCTTCTTCGCAATTTTCCAACACATATGCCAACACCGATTTAATAAAATCCTCAGCCAAGTCCATATTGTCGTCCAAATCGTTAAAGGCAACCTCGGGCTCAATCATCCAAAATTCCGCCAAGTGTCGTGAAGTGTTGGAGTTTTCGGCTCTAAATGTAGGACCAAATGTATATACCTTACCCAATCCCATGGCATAGGTTTCTGCTTCTAATTGCCCTGAAACAGTCAGGTTGGTTTCTTTACCAAAAAAGTCAGGTTCGTCATTTTTTTGACCTGGTTCTTTTGTAGTTACACGAAACATTTCCCCAGCGCCTTCGGCATCACTACCCGTAATGATAGGAGTATGGACTTGGTAAAATCCATTTTGTGTAAAGTATTGATGCACGGCAAACGATAACGCAGCACGCACACGCATTACGGCAGCAAAAGTATTGGTGCGTACGCGTAAATGTGCTTTTTCGCGTAAAAACTCCAACGAGTGTTTTTTAGGTTGAATGGGATATTCATCGGGATTTGAACCACCTAAAACAATTACCGAATCGGCTTGAATTTCAAATTGCTGTCCTTTACCTTGGCTTTCAACAAGTTTTCCTGAAATTTCTAAAGCTGCTCCTGTATTTATCTCAGCAAGAATTTCTTCGGACATTTGTTCAAAATCTACCACGCATTGCAAATTTGCCAAACATGAACCGTCGTTTAGTGCAATAAATCGGTTGGCACGAAAGGTACGTACCCAACCGCGAACGGTAACTTTTTGACCTTTTTGTTCACCAGAAAAAAGTTGACGAATGTCCATACTCAGTTTAATTTAACACTGGCAAATATAACGGAATTATTCTGCTTCGTTCTCGGGCAAAATTTGAAATTTTGGTTCTTTTAGCGTGCGCTTATTGGCAATTTGCTTTTCAAGCGAAAGCAATAATGATGGTAATAAAATCAGGTTAGCAAGCATGGCATAAAGTAAGGTTGCCGACACCAAACCACCAAGTGCAACCGTACCGCCATAGCTAGAAATCATAAACACCGAAAAGCCAAAAAATAACACAATAGAGGTGTAGAACATACTCACTCCCGTTTCGCGAAGTGCTGCATACACCGATTTTTTAACATTCCATTTTGTGGCCTGCAGTTCTTGGCGGTATTTCACCAAGTAGTGAATGGTGTCATCTACCGAAATACCAAAAGCAACGCTAAACACCAGAATGGTTGACGGCTTTATGGCAATACCCAAAAAGCCCATCATACCCGCAGTAAGAATAAGCGGAATTACATTAGGCAATAGAGAAATAAGAATCATGCGGAACGAACGGAACATATACGCCATAAACAAGGCAATAAGCAAAATGGCAAGACTGAGCGATACCACCAAATTACGAACTAAAAAGCGCGTTCCTTTGAGGTATCCCAAGGCTTTTCCTGTCATGGAAACCGTAAAACGGTTGGCGGGAAAATACTTATCAATGCTTTTTTGTATTTGCTGCTCAATGGCTTCCATGCGTTCGGTACTTACATCTTGAAGCATGACAGTAATTCGTGCAAATTGTCCTGTATCGTCTACCAATCGTGTTAGAAAACTTGCTTCGTCGCCCAAGTTTTTGGCGTGTGCTCGAATAAAATTGTTTTCTTGATTTGTGGGCAGCTGGAAGTATTTCGGATTTCCGTTGTAGAACGCCTGCTTTAAGTATTTAGCAACGGCAACCGCTGAAACAGGAGTGGACAATTCTGGGATTTCACGCAAATCATTTTCAAGCCTATTGATGCGACTTAGTGTGGAAAGACGAGTTGCACCGTTTTTACGCTTGGTGTCAACCATAATTTCAATGGGCATAACTCCTTTGAAGTGGGTTTCAAAAAAACGAATATCCTTATAAAACCCCGCTTTCTTGGGCATGTCATCTACGATGGTTCCCGAAAGGCGAATTTCATACATCCCAACAATACTAAGCATCAGTGCAATAACTGAAATAAAATATACCGCAACGCGATGCTGCTTTACCATGCGTTCCATCCAAGCTACAAAGCCCGACATCCACTTTCTGTTTAAGTGTTCTAAGTGTTTTTTATTCGGAATTGGCATAAAGCTGTAAATGATGGGAATCATGAGTAGCGACAACACGAAGATCATCATGATATTAATCGAAGCTACTATTCCAAATTCACGCAACAGCGTACTGTTGGTAAGCATAAACGTGGCAAAACCACAAGCAGTGGTCATGTTGGTCATGAGCGTTGCATTTCCAATTTTTGAAATAACTCGTTGTAACGACCGTGCTTGATTGCCGTGTTTTTTGATTTCGTTTTGGTATTTATTGATAAGAAAAATACAATTGGGTACACCGATTACAATAATAATAGGCGGAATGAGTGCTGTAAGAACAGTAATTTCAAAACCCAATAAACCTATAATGCCAAAGGCCCACATGACTCCAATAACTACAATGGACATGGAAATTAAAGTTGCTCGATATGACCTAAAAAAGAAAAAGAATATAAGCGTTGTAACTAACGTTGCTACTACGACAAACAATCCGATTTCGTCCAAAATCATTTTAGCATTTAAGGTGCGGATATAGGGCATTCCCGATACGCGCACATTCAGTTTTGTTTGCGCCTCGAATGCTTCTATTTTTGGAATCAAAACATGATCTACAAAGGCTTGTCGCTCGCCGCTATTTACCACCTCTGGACGCAGGTAAATTCCTGTTTGCACCACACCCGTTTCTTTATTAAAAAGCAATTCGTTGTAGAGTGGTTGTTGCTGAAACAACCATTTTTTTAATGCGATTGCTTCTTCGTTGGTTTTAGGTTGCTGATAGGGAATTGGCGCCGCTTCAAATACTCTTTTTTTGGTATTTCGCTTAAGTTGGGTTAGTTCACTAATCCCCATTACATAAGCAATACTTGGCGACGCTGCTAAACTATCACCAAGTGCTTTCCAAGCCTCGAGTTTTTCTGGAGTAAAAAACTGCTTGTCTTGTACAGCAATGACCACCATATTCCCTTCCTCGCCAAAACGGTCTAAAAAGTTTTCGTAAAATGTATTAAAGGGATGATTGTCGGGTAAAAGATTTGCCTCAGTAAAGCTAAAACGAATGTTTCCCCACTGAGTAGAAAGGAAAAAAGTAGCAGCCACTATGGCTGCTAAAAGCAATATACGGTTACGCAGGATAAGCCGTGCCACGCTTCCCCAAAAGCGTGTATTTATCCATTTTATCATAGCAATCTTCTATACATGAACCGTTTAAACGGTCATGATTTCTTTTTCTTTCACCACATATTTTTCATCTATCGTGGCAATGTATTTATCGGTCTTATCTTGAACATCGACCTCAGCATTTTTGAGTTCGTCTTCAGAGAGATCCAGTTTTTTAAGTTCCGTATTGGCATCTTTTCGAGCATTTCGAATACCCACCTTGGCGTGCTCAGCTTCCGCTTTGGCTTGTTTTACCAGTTCACGGCGACGGTCCTCTGTTAGCGGGGGAATACTTATAATGATTGACTCGCCATTGTTCATGGGATTAAAACCCAAATTGGCAACCATGATGGCTTTTTCAATTTCAGGGATTAGTGTCTTTTCCCAAGGCTGCACAGAAAGGGTTTGCGCATCTGGAGTGTTTACATTGGCCACCTGACTAAGCGGTGTCTGCGATCCGTAATAATCTACTTTCACTGAAGAAAGCATCACAGGATTCGCCTTTCCTGCTCGGATGTTAATAAAAGACTTATCAAGATGCTCAAGCGCCTTGTCCATGGCTTCCTCGGTTGTTTCGAGGACAAAATTTAGTTCTTCCATAGCTTATAAATTTACCAATGTTCCGATGGGTTCGCCCATCACAACTTTTTTCAAATTACCGGGTTTGTTCATGTCAAATACAATAATGGGTAGTTCGTTTTCTTGGCTTAGTGTAAATGCGGTCATGTCCATGACTTTTAGCCCCTTACTGAGCACATCACTGAAAGATATGTTGTCAAATTTTTGTGCCGATTTGTCTTTTTCAGGATCGGCGGTATAAATGCCGTCAACACGAGTTCCTTTGAGAATCACATCTGCGTTTACCTCAATTGCACGAAGTACGGCTGCTGAGTCGGTTGTGAAAAAAGGATTTCCAGTTCCAGCACCAAATATGACCACACGCCCTTTTTCCAGATGGCGTACGGCACGACGTTTAATATACGGTTCGGCAATGGCTTCAATTTTTAATGCGGTTTGCAACCGAGACGGTACTTCGGCGTCTTCCAATGCACTTTGCAGTGCTAAGCCATTAATACAAGTAGCCAACATGCCCATATAATCGCCTTGCACGCGATCCATACCGTTGCTTGCTGCTGCAACGCCACGGAATATGTTCCCACCACCAATAACAACAGCCACTTCTACCCCCAAGCCAACAATTTCCTTGATGTCTTGTGCATACTGGGCAAGTCGTTTGGGATCAATACCGTGCGTGCGATCACCCATGAGTGCCTCGCCGCTTAGTTTTAGAAGTATTCGTTTGTATTGCATGAAGTATATTTATGCAAATATAGCAATCGAGGTGATAGATTTTATTAAGTTCTAAAAACAAAAAAACCTCCTAAAAGGAGGCCTTTTTATCATTTTTAACAAATCAAGAATGGATTAACCCAACGCTAAGCGCTTAAACCCGGTAACTGTCAAGTCTGGGTTTACAGACTTCACGTAAGCCGCAACACTTTGCTTACTGTCTTTGATAAAGTCTTGATTTACAAGTGTATTGTCTTTAAAAAAGCGTTTGATTTTTCCTTTAGCAATGTTGTCTAACATAGCTTCGGGCTTGCCTTCTGCACGCAATTGGTCTTTGGCAATCTCAATCTCTTTTTCAATAACCGCAGCATCAACACCTTCTTCGTTTAACGCAATAGGGTTCATGGCAGCAGCTTGCATGGCAACGTTCTTGGCAGCCTCGGCAGCGCCTTCAACAGAAGCAGATAAACTCACAAGTGTTGCAATTTTATTTCCAGCATGGATATAAGATCCAACAAATGGCGCATGAAGACGTTCAAAACCCCCGATTTCAATTTTCTCACCAATCACACCTGTTTGCTCGGTAAGTTTGTCAGCAACCGTAAGGTCACCTTCAAAAGTAGCCGCTAAAAAGGCATCTTTAGAATCGTGAGCCAATGCAATATCGGCAAGTTGGTTTGCAAGTGCCACATAGCTGTCATTCTTAGCAACGAAATCTGTTTCGCAGTTTACTGAAACGACAACGCCAATACTGGCATCATCATTTACACGAGCAATAACAGCTCCTTCAGACGAATCGCGATCGGCACGGTTTGCCGCCACTTTTTGTCCTTTTTTACGGAGTAATTCAATAGCAGCGTCGAAGTTTCCTTCAGCCTCTACTAAAGCTTTTTTACAATCCATCATTCCTGCACCCGTAGCTTGGCGCAATTTGTTTACTTCAGCAGCAGTAATTTTTGACATAGCGTTTTATTTAGTTGTCTTCTGTTGGTTCTTCTGATTCTACTTCATTAGTTTCTTTTTCAGTTGTTTCTGTAGTCTTATCTGCCTCAGCAGGCTTGGCCACTTCTTCGATAGCTTCTTCAGCAACTTCTTCAACTACTTCTTTGGTAGCTTCTTCAGCAACCACTTCAGCAGCTTCTTCAACCACTTCCTTTACAGTTGGTTCGTCAACAACTTCAGTAGCTTTAGTTTCAGCTACTACTTCGCCTTCACTGGCGGCAGCCTCTGCTTCAGCTTTATCTTCTTTGCGCTCGTTTAACCCTTCTGCAACCGCTCCAGTTACTAGTGTCATAATTTTTTCGATAGATTTTGATGCATCGTCATTGGCAGGAATTACGTAATCTACATCACGTGGATCTGCGTTGGTATCCACCATAGCAAAAATGGGGATATTCAATTTTTGTGCTTCTTTCACCGCAATGTGCTCGCGGCGAATATCTACAATGAAAAGGGCACCTGGAAGACGTGTCATGTCTGAAATAGAACCTAAGTTTTTTTCAAGCTTTGCACGTAAACGATCTACTTGTAGTTTTTCCTTTTTAGATAAGGTGTTAAATGTACCATCAGCTTTCATTTTGTCAATGGCTGCCATTTTTTTCACCGCCTTACGGATGGTAACAAAATTGGTAAGCATACCACCGGGCCAACGCTCTGTAATGTAGGGCATGTTTACGTTAGCTACTTTTTCAGATACGATATCTTTTGCTTGCTTTTTAGTAGCCACAAACAAAATTTTACGCCCAGAAGCAGCAATTTTTTTTAGCGCTTCGTTCGCTTCTTCGATTTTAGCAACCGATTTATACAGGTTGATGATGTGAATCCCATTGCGCTCCATGTAGATATATGGCGCCATGTTTGGGTTCCACTTTCGGGTAAGGTGACCAAAATGCACTCCGGCATCTAATAGGTCTTTAACTTCTATTTTTGACATTTTTGTTGATAGTTTACGTTCCCTGATTAGCAATACCTAAGTGGCGATGTCTCGGCCTTGTGTATTTAGATGCTAAACTAATGGCAACAAATTAATGGTATTTAAATGAACTTGATGTTGCGTAAGCGCAACGATAAGGTTATCGTTTCGAGAATTGGAATTTTTTTCGTGCCTTCTTTTGACCGAACTTTTTACGCTCTACCATTCTTGGGTCACGTGTAAGTAGTCCTTCTGGCTTTAGTACCAAACGGTGCTCTTCATCAATGGCGCAAAGCGCTCTTGATATCGCAAGGCGTACCGCCTCAGCTTGACCGTTAGGGCCTCCACCTACAACAGTAGCAGACAAGTTGTATTGTCCTGCCGTTTCAGTTAAGGCAAAAGGTTGGTTTACTTTATATTGTAATGTGGCAGGTGCAAAATACACAGCCAATGGCTTTTTATTTACTGTAATTTCACCTTTACCTTCTGTAAGGTAAACACGCGCGATGGCTGTTTTGCGGCGACCAATTTTGTGGATGGTTTCCATATTAGTTTAACTCGTTGATGTTTAATTCTTTAGGTTGCTGTCCGTCGTGGGTATGTGCTGCACCAGCAAATACATACAGGTTACGAAACAATTCAGCACCTAATTTATTTTTAGGAAGCATGCCCTTAATCGCTTTTTCTACAACGCGAGTAGGGTCTTTTTCAAACACTTCAGTGGCAGTCAAACTACGCTGACCACCTGGATAACCCGTGTGGCGGATGTATGTTTTTTCTGTCCATTTGTTGCCGGTAAGTTTGATTTTATCGGCATTGATTACAATAACGTTGTCGCCACAGTCCACGTGAGGCGTGAAGCTAGGCTTGTATTTGCCACGCAACAGCTTGGCTACTTTAGATGAAAAACGACCTAATACTTGGTCGGCGGCATCAACTACAACCCACTGTTTATCAGCATTTTGCTTGTTGATTGATACGGTTTTATAACTTAATGAGTCCACTGTGTACGTTTTTGCTCGTTATTCCGCTACAGCTTTTACCTCTGTTTGGCGGGCTGCAAATGTACAAACTATCCCCAATAATGCAAACGCTAATTTTAGATTTGTTTTATTGTAGTTAATGCGCCTCCAGCCAGTTATGCCCAACGCCAATATCGACCGTAAGTGGTACTTTCAATGTATAGGCGTCTTCCATTTCTGTTTTCACAAGTTGCGTTAAGGCCTCCAATTCCGATTTTGGACATTCAAAAACCAACTCATCGTGTACTTGTAGTAGCATTTGTGCGTTGAATTGTTGTTCTCGCATCTTGTCGTATATACGAAGCATGGCAAGTTTGATGATATCAGCAGCACTTCCTTGGATAGGGGCATTGATGGCGTTGCGTTCAGCAGCACCTCGAACGATCGCATTTCTGGAATTGATGTCTTTTAGATACCTGCGTCTTCCCAAAACCGTAGCGACATAGCCTTGCTCACGGGCAAAATCTACTTGTGCACTCATGTAAGACTTCAATTTAGGATAACTTTCATAATACATATCTATAAGTTCCTTGGATTCGGAACGCGAAAGTGTGGTTTGGTTGCTTAACCCAAAAGCTGAGACACCGTATATAATACCAAAATTGACCGTTTTGGCTTGACTTCGTTGCTCCCGGCTTACTTCTTCCAGTTGTACACCAAACACTTTTGCTGCGGTGGCCGCGTGAATATCTTCATTGTTGTTAAATGCCGCTACCATACTAGGATCCTCGCTTAACGAAGCAATAATGCGCAATTCAATCTGAGAATAATCTGCAGCCATAAGCACGTGCTGATCGTCTTTGGCAACAAATGCTTTGCGGACTTGTTGTCCTCTTGGCGTACGAATGGGAATATTTTGCAAGTTTGGATGATTACTACTCAGCCTTCCTGTTGCTGCAACAGCCTGATTATATACTGTGTGTACACGATTTGAATGTGCGTTTACGTCTTCCGGTAATGCCGAAACATAGGTGTTGTTGAGTTTTTGTACACTACGCCATTCTAGAATATCAGCAACAATAGGATGATTTTTGGCAAGGGTAGATAACACATCTTCAGCAGTGGAGTATTGTCCTGTTTTGGTCTTTTTGGGCTTGTCTATCAGTTTAAGCTTGTCAAATAATATAGGTCCCAATTGTTTTGGCGATGCCAGATTGAAAGTTTCTCCTGCTTGATCAAAAATACGTTCCGCTAATTGTTGTGCTTCTTGCTCAAGTTTGCCTCCCATTTGGTTCAGATAGGGAACATCCAATGAAATCCCTGCCAGTTCCATAGCTGCCAAAACGCGTACAAGTGGCAACTCTACATCATGCAACAAATCACGTTGTTCGTTTTTCCCCAACTCCTGTTCAAAATGTTCTTTAAGTTGCCAGGTGATATCGGCGTCTTCTGCGGCATATTCGGTTTGTTGGACTACTGGCACATCGCGCATCGACCCTTGATTTTTCCCTTTTTTTCCAATCAAATCGGAAATGGGTTTTGGATGATACCTCAGATAGGTTTCGGCAAGTACATCCATATTATGACGCATATCGGGATTGATGATATAGTGTGCCAACATGGTATCAAAAAGTGGTCCTTTGACGGCAATGCCATGTTGGTGCATCACTTTGATATCATATTTGAGGTTTTGTCCTACTTTTTCAATGGACTCACTTGTAAAAAAAGAAGTCAAATCGTTTAGGATTTCTTGGCGTTCAGTTTCATTTTCGGGAATGGGAACGTAGTAGCCTGTACCTTTTTTCCAGCTAAAGGCAATGCCTACAAGCGAAGCACTGATGGCGTCTAAGCCTGTGGTTTCGGTATCAAAGCAGACGCTTTTTTGGCGCATCATGGTTGCCACCAAAAGGCTGCGTTCCATAGGGGTTTGTACACATTGATAGTGGTGTGGGGTGTTGGCCAGCGATTTAAATTCGGAGGTAGACTCTTCCTGTCCACTTCCTGGCTGATGGAACAAATCAAAGGCAACAGGTGCGGCTTTGGGTGCAGTGGGCTCAGGTACTGCAGGGGTTTCATTGGGTGCAAAAACCTTTATAAAAGTTTCGCTCAGGCGTCTGAATTCTAACTCTTGAAAAAGCTCTTTTACAGCAGGAATATCGGGGGCACTAAGTTGGTAACTTGTGGCATCAAATTGCACGGGGACATCTAGTAAAATACGCGCCAATTTTTTTGAAAGCAGCCCCAATTCTTTGTTGGCTTCAATCTTTTCCTTCATTTTACCTTTTAGCTCGTGCGTGTTTTCCAGCAGCGCTTCCATATTGCCATATTGAGCTAAGAATTTTTTTGCGGTTTTGTCACCAACTCCAGGCAGTCCAGGGATATTATCCACCGCATCGCCCATCATACCCAAATAATCAATGACTTGTTCGGGCTGTTCGATTTCAAATTTTTCTTGTACTTCAGGAACCCCCCAAATTTCAATGCCATTACCCATGCGCGCAGGGCGATACATAAAAATATTATCGGAAACCAATTGGGCAAAATCTTTGTCGGGCGTCACCATATACACTTGGAAATCCTCTTTCTCTGCTTGCTTGGCAAGGGTGCCAATTATATCATCGGCTTCAAATCCTTCTAATTCAACAACAGGGATATGTAGGGCTTTGAGTAAGTTTTGGATATAGGGAACCGCAATTTTTATGGCTTCGGGTGTTTCAGAACGATTGGCTTTGTACTCGGGGAACATATCGTTTCGTACTTGCGATCCACCTTTGTCAAATGCTACAGCGAGGTAGTCTGGTCGTTCGCGCTTTATTACATCAAAAAGCGAATTGGTAAATCCCAAAATGGCACTGGTGTCCATTCCTTTGGAATTGATGCGTGGGTTTTTGATAAAAGCATAGTAGCCGCGAAAAATAAGGGCGTATGCGTCTAAAAGAAAAAGGCGATTTTGATTGGCCATGGTAGAATTGCTGTGCAGTACATTTCAAAAATAGAATTAAATTTATAAACATATGTTGCTTTGATAAGAATCCTTTTACTTTTGCGCATATGTGGCGCTATATTCTTTTTATTTCTTCCTTCTTTTTGGTCTCTTGGTATGCTTTTCAGGCAATAAGAACACAAACTTCTGTGAAGTGGGTTTTGGTGTTGTATTGGATAATCTGTTTGGCAGTTATTCTAAATTTTATTGTTCAGCTTAGATTTTTTTCAGCATTAGATAACGATGTAGCTCGATTTTTTTCTTTTGGATATTTTCTAATTTTACTCATTGCACAACTTGTTTTAATTGTGTTTTTGGCAGCAGAAGACGCCTATCGTATTGTACGTGCGATAATCCATTTCATCTTTCCTGCTCCCTCAGAAACATGGGTTGGACGAAGAGAATTTATCAGCAAAACGGCTCTTGGGTTAGCTGCTATTCCCTTTGCAGGGCTTCTTTATGGCATATTTAAAGGGCGCTATAATTATAAAGTTTTACATCACACCATAGCATTTGACGACCTTCCTGATGCTTTTGACGGATACACCCTAACTCAAGTTTCTGATTTCCATTGTGGAAGCTTTGATAGGTATGACAAAGTTAAATACGGAATCGATTTGATAAATGCGCAAGGCTCCGATGTTATCTTTTTTACTGGTGATATGGTAAACAACAAAGCTGCTGAACTAAACAATTGGACTGAATTATTTTCAACATTAACCGCCAAAGACGGGGTGTTTTCCGTGTTGGGTAACCATGATTATGGTGATTATATTTCTTGGGAAACTCAAGAGAAAAAAGAGGAAAACTTAACAAAACTGATTCGGCTTCAAAATCAAATGGGCTTTCAATTATTGCGCAACGAAAACACCACGATTCAGCGTGGAAAGGCTCAACTTGATGTGGTTGGTGTTGAGAATTGGGGGAAAGGTGGTTTTAAAAAAGCGGGAGATTTAGATAAAGCACTCTCCAATTCTAGCTCAAACAGCTTTAAGATTCTCTTAAGTCACGACCCTTCTCATTGGGAAATGATTGTTCGGGATCACCCAACCCATATCCCGCTAACACTTAGCGGGCATACCCACGGAATGCAGTTTGGAATCGACATTCCAGGTTTGATAAAATGGAGTCCAGCCAAATGGCGTTACCCGTATTGGTCTGGCTTATATAAAGAAAAACAACAGCACCTCTACGTCAATCGTGGGTTTGGTTATTTGGCCTATCCAGGAAGGCTTGGCATGTGGCCCGAAATTACTGTAATCACGTTAAGAAAAACCGCCTAACCTAATTATTTAGTTAAAAAATGTATTTTTGCACTAAACCAAATCACAAAAAAACAGCATGTCATGTCAAAATTTGGTGACTTAATTGATGCAAATATTCCGATTCTGTTAAATTTTTATACAGATTGGAACGACCCCTCTGCGCAAATGCACCCCGTGCTTCGCGATGTAGCTGCTGCCATGGGTGACACTGGGAAAGTAGTTAAAATTGATGTCGACAAAAACCCAAAGTTAGCAGAAGCCCTTCGAATAAAAGGATTGCCAACGCTGATGATTTACAAATCGGGCGAAATGGTATGGCGTCAAAGTGGCGAACAAGATGCCAATACACTTATCGGGATCATGAAAGACTTCGTTTAGTCTGCCGTATAAATAACGGTTGCTTTTCTAAATGCTTTGTTTGCCTCGGACACGTGATCTAAGTCAGGTTCTAGTGCCTGATAGCTCTCTAAAATGTTTTGATACCCTCTTATTTCAATCGCAATACTTTGTTTGTAATACGTTAGTTCCTCTGCTGGGATTTGACTAAACAATGCCAATCGGTTTTGGTACACTTGCGCAATAGCATTAAATAATAATCTACCCGATTCGGGCATGTCAGCTGTAAACAGAACTGAAACATACGATGTCATGGGTGTGTAGTATTCATACGCAGAATATAAGGGTGCAAATTGACGTGTTTTTTCAATAAAGTCTTTGATAAGTTTAGGTGCTACCGCAATGTCTTGGGCATCAACGACTACATCAACGACTGCACGGTAGCGCTCAACATCAGATAAAATGGTTTCAGCATAAATTTGTTGGTCTGCTGGACTAAATGACTCATAATACAACAGTTTGTCTGCATATTTATCTGCTAGCTGTAGGGCAAGCGGCCCACCTTTTTCAACACTTCCTGCCCTGTAATAGGTGGCTGCTATTGGCGTTAGCAAACTGTAATACCCAAAGTAAGCTAAGGGCATTTTTTCCATGGCCAAATCCAATACCTCAATGGCTTTTTCAGGCTGATTTTCATTGACAAGCTGCTCTGCCAACCGCGCCATATTGCTACGGAACGAAATGCTGTTTTTGCGGGTTTCAGGGTCGTGATAAATATCCTGGCTGTACGCATTTCCCCAGTCCCATTTCTTGACGATATTGTACATACGCTCCGAATCTATACGTCCCATTTGATATGGGTTTTGCGGGTTTTCAGGGGTTTTGATTGGAACAAGTTTATATATCAATCCATCGAGTTGGAGGTATTCTTTCATCCAAATATATTCCTCGTCATCGTAGCTACCCCCCGTAAAATAAATAGGGCGTTTCCAATCGTTATTACGTAGAATATCCAACATCATAATTCTATTTTTATACAACCCCGATGTAGGCAAATCAATATCGATATAATCGACAATAAGGTCTGCATCTTCAGGTTTTACCACCCCGCTCTTAAGGACGTTTTCTTTGTTTACAGGCACCCTAATTTTATTGGTGGGATAATACACTAAGTTTTGAGTACCTTCAGGTATTTGACTTATATCTACTTCGTATTGCTGCAATAAATGCTTGTAGCGTGTACGTGGATTATCACTTGCCACCCAATCTACAAAATCCTCTAAGCCCCACCGAACTGAGTCAATAATGGCCTCAAATTTGATATAATCACGGGTACCGTATGCATATTGTTTGTGTATGAGTTGCGAAGGAATTGGCGTGCTTTCGTAAGTTTTACGTTTGAGTTGATCAATGTACCAATCCGTAGCTAAAAGTTGGGTGTTAATGCTTCGCACATCAGTGCGATAGCCTTCAATTTCTTGCGCATACCACAGCGCAAAGGTGTCGTTATCTCCAATGGTAAAAATCATGGCATCTTTATCTTCATCAATAGAATCTAAATAGGCTTTTGCGGTAGATTGCGCTGTGTAGCGGTTGGATCGATCATGATCGTCCCAATTTTGTGAACCCATTAGCACAGGCACGGCAAGCAAGCAAAGTGCTATTGAAAGTGGAGCTGCCACACGCAATGACACATACTTTTTAATCGATTCGGCAAAAACTACCACGCCAACACCAATAAACATAGCAAATACATAAAACGATCCGACAAGTGCATAATCGCGCTCGCGCGGTTCAAAAACTCTTTCGTTGAGGTACACTTTAAGGGCTAACCCTGTAAAGAGGAAAAACACCAACAATACCCAAAACCGTTTTTTGTCTTGCTGGTATAAAAACAACGCACCTAGTATTCCTAAAAACAAGGGCAACATATAATAGGTATTACGTCCTTTATTGTTTTTTGCATCATTATAAAGATTTTTTTGAGGGCCTAAACGGAAGCTGTCTAACCAAGAAATTCCACTAATCCAATTTCCATTAAATGGATCTAATTTTCCTTGTTCGTCGTTTTGTTTACCTGCAAAATTCCACATAAAATAGCGGAAATACATATAGTTTATTTGGAAGGTAAACAGGTAGTTTAGGTTTTCAATCAGACTTGGCTTTTCAATGTCCAAATACGATCCAAATCGTTGTAAAAACTGATGGTATCCTTTGGCATCTACTTCACCATTGTTCACGCGTGAAATGAAATCGTTAACAGCGTCTATGAGTTGCGTTTGACTTTGGTATTCGGGCTTGATATCAAAATCAGGAGCGCCAAAGTACGTGATGTAATTTACCGCATTGCCAGAGCTCCACATACGAGGCAACACTCCTGTGTGTTTGCTGTTGGCGTTTATGCGTGCGTTTTTCCATGCATTTACTACCACATAGCGTCCTTTTTTGAGGTCTTTCTCGTATTTTGGTTTGTCGTCTTTATACGGATTGTTTTCATCCTGCCCTGCGTACATGTCAGTGTACATGGGTCCGTAGAATAAATGCGTTTCTGGGTATTGTTCTAGGTTGTAATAAGCTAAAAGTGAACGTGCATCTGTGGGTGCATTTTCGTTGATAACCGTATTGGCATTCGCACGAATAGGTAACATAATCCAAGATGAAAAGCCAACTAAAATAAATACGACACACCACAAACCGGTATTGGCTTGCACCCATTTTCTTTGTTGTGTAAAACGCAATCCCCTTATAAAAAATACCAAAATAGACAGTCCTGCGATAATGGTACCTGAATTAAAGGGCAGCCCAAAACTGTTCACAAAAAATACCTCAGCATTACCAAAATACGCTAAGGTTAGCGGTAAGAGTAGCTTAAAGATAAAAAGCAATACCGCAACTGAAACCACATTTGCAACCACAAACGATTTCCACGAAAATGAATAGTGCTTAAAATAGTACAACATCCCAATGGCAGGTACGGTGAGTAACCCCATAAAATGCACCCCAAAAGATAGTCCGATTAAAAAAGCGATAAGTACCAGCCAGCGATCACCGCGTGGAGTAAGCATGTCTTCTTCCCAACGCAATCCGAGCCAAAACATCGCAGAAGTCATCAACATCGCCATGGCATATACTTCAGCTTCTACGGCATTAAACCAAAAACTATCTGAGAATGTGTAGCTAAGCGCACCTACAACGCCAGCGCCTAACACCAAAATGGCTTGGACGCCAGTTGGGTTTACTTCTTTAATCACAAATTTTGAAATAATTCTAGTAAGTGACCAAAACAGAAATAATATGGTAAAGGCACTTGCCAGTACGGACATCATATTTACCCAAAACGCCACACGCTCTGGACTACTAGCAAAGGAGGAAAAAAATGCGCCCATCATTTGAAATAGGGGTGCGCCAGGCGGATGCCCAACTTGTAGTTTTGCCGACGTGGCAATGTATTCGCTACAGTCCCAATAGCTAGCAGTGGGTTCTACGGTAAGGTAGTAGGTTACTAAGGCAACACAAAAAACAAACCAGCCCGTTAGGGTGTTTCCTTTGGAGTAGTTCATAGAATTTCTAAAGCCACTAAAGTACAATATATTAGAAAACCACAAACAAGATAGCTTAAACTATTGGTGCAACAAAAAGTTTGTTTATTTTTGCAACCGCATTGGCCTATGGTGTAACTGGCAACACGTCTGATTTTGGTTCAGAAGAGTCTAGGTTCGAGCCCTAGTAGGCCAACAAAAAACCCGCTCTAGATAGAGTGGGTTTTTTTATTCGAACAAAAAGCGCAATGGAATATCCAGTCTTTTGTTCCAGTCGTTTTCGGTGTGTTCACCTCCTTCAAACACCTTAGATTCCCAAATAAGCCCATCAATTTTTGCTGTGGCGATAATGCTGTCAATACTATTTTGCCCTAATTTATAAAGGCTATCAAGAGTTTTGGTGCCACGGTCCAAATATAATTTCTTGCCACGCAAGGATTGAATATTATCATGCACATAGGAAGCAATGGCTTCTGGAAACGGATTGTCTTCTACATAAAATACAACAGGCCAATGTGTTGATAAACACGCAGCACCTCCAAAAACTTCGGGATATTCCAGCAAGGCATACAAGGATATTAAGCCGCCCATACTGCTTCCAGCAATAAAGGTGCTGGCCACATCCGATTTAGTATTAAAGGTTGCATCTATGTGGGGCTTTAGCTCATCAACAAGGAATTTTAAATAGGCATCTGCGTTTGGTTTTTCAGTAAAAAGTTTTTGTTCGCCACTCATTGTAAAGCGCAGTATGGAGTCTAGCTTTGGCGTAGCGTAATGATCTACTACTTTTTGTGGAACAAAATTCGCATGTCTTGCCGCTGCATTATTCCAAATGCCCACCACTATGGGCAGTGGCTGTATGTCATTTTTCAATTTCGTCAACACTTCATGAATGCCCCATGCTTGACCATTCCACGTTTGGGATGCGTCAAAAAGCATTTGTCCGTCATGCATATACAACACAGGATGATCTTTGCCTTGCGTATAGCTTTCGGGTAACCAAACATCTACATTACGGGCGTCAATGTGTTCCGATTTAAACGATGTGTAGGTTACCATTTTCCCTTCAGAAACATTGGGAGCTTTTCGGGTGTTTGTGCAGGAACATAGACAAACAACAACAAGAGCTAAAACTAGGTTAGATTTCATGTCGTTAAATATAAAGTTAAATCGTGAGGCTATTTTAGTATGTTTCATAGCGCATTGTTTAGATAAGGGTTAAGAACTCCAAAAAGAAAATGAAATAACAGCTCGGCAATAAAAAGTATAAACACAATTAAAAAAAGTAGTTTTAGGGTTTTCATACTATTTAAAAAGTTTTATGAAATCGTTATAATTGGCTAAAACCAGCAGAAAGACGCCAACAACTATAAATACAAGATCTGATTTTTTTGACCTTTTAAGGAGATTTTTAACATAAAAAGCAGGCATTATCAACAAACAAGCCATAATGCGATAAAGAACCGAGGTGTTTTCTTTTTTCATAACACAGGATTCAAGGCAGTAAAGGGTTAAGTTTAAACATAGATTTTAGGAGCTATTACATCAAATATACAAAATCCAATA
>CATAMV010000090.1 GCA_949487855.1 Bacteroidota bacterium | reverse complement strand
TTTACAAAGCGCTCTAAATGGCGGGTCGCTGACATCCTCCATAGGTGCCAACAATAACGGAAATTCGCCCAGTGCTATGTCGCCAATTTTTACCATCAGGGTGCAAAAGTTGTTTGAATTCCTTCCGAAATTTCAGTGTCCCAAAACTGCATCATTTTTCCGTTTTTAACCCAATACACCCGCGGCGGTGCGCTTCCAATCAAATCAAAAAACGTATTTACATCTATCATTTGATAAGGGTAATCAGAATTTGTGATGCTGTTAAATTCGGCAACAGTAGTATCTCCTTCTTCAAAAAACAGCGCAACTATTTGAGGGAGTTCTGCGCCTGTGCGTTGGAGCTCAGCCAATTCTTGTGCTGCCTCTTGGCAATGCTCGCAGCTTAAGTTTAGCACCGCTACCAAATAGTTTCCTGTGGCAAAATCGATATCTGAAGTGTTCTCAAACGCAGGGAGTTTGGACACAACTTCATCGGGTTCGGTTTGTATGGGCCACACAAATACTGCAGCAGCAAATAGCGCAGGAAGCAATGCCCATGTAAGCCATGATTTTTTTCCAAACTTATATCTATAGCGCAACAAAAATCCGTTTACGGCCAAAAGCACGGCGTTTTTTCCAAGCGATGCCAAGGGGGTCATGCTGATCATTTCGCCAAAACATCCGCAGTTGCTTGTGTCGCCAAGGAAAACCAAATAGCCCAAATGGAGTGAAAAAGCGACTAAAAGCCAAAAACTAAATCGCAACAAAAAACGTGAATAATATGAAAGTAAGAGACCTAATCCAAGCCAGACTTCAAGCGCAATAATGGCGCGTGTTGCCCATGCCCCAAGCAAACGATTGGGCACCAAGCCTTGTTGCTCCAACAGAATTTCAAAAAATCCAGGGGCGATTGCTTTGGTGTAGGCCGAAAACAAAAAGGTGGCCGCCAAAAAAAACTGTAAGATGGTACGTAAGTGAGCCATGATTCCTAATGCAAAAGTAACTTTTCTTTGGCACTTTAGCTGCCTCTAGGCTTGCATGGTGTATCTTTGTTGGCTAAGGCTTTTGTTCACCATGAATCATATTCGAAATTTCTGCATTATCGCGCACATCGACCACGGCAAAAGTACGCTTGCCGATAGACTGCTTGATGCCACAGGTGCCGTAACAGATAGAGAAAAACAAGATCAGTTGTTGGACAACATGGATTTGGAACGAGAGCGCGGCATTACCATTAAGTCACACGCCATTCAAATGGATTTTGACCTTGACGGAGAATCTTATGTGTTTAATTTGATTGATACGCCTGGCCACGTTGACTTTTCCTACGAAGTTTCCCGTTCTATTGCCGCTTGCGAGGGCGCACTTTTGGTTGTTGATGCTGCACAAAGTATTCAGGCACAAACCATTTCTAATCTCTATTTGGCACTCGAAAACGACTTGGAAATTATTCCCGTGCTCAACAAAGTAGATTTACCTTCTGCGAACCCTGAAGAAGTTACAGACGATATTGTGGGTTTGTTGGGCTGCGATGCAGATGAAGTCATTCATGCCTCTGCCAAAACAGGGCTGGGAATTGATGCGATATTGCGTGCCATTGTAGCGCGCGTGCCTGCCCCCAAAGGCGATGTGAATGCACCACTTCAAGCACTCATTTTTGACTCTGTATATAATCCGTTTCGGGGAGTAGAAACCTATTTCCGCATTCTCAATGGAAAAATCAGCAAGGGCGAACAGGTGCAGTTTATGGCTACTCAAAAAAATTATTTCGCGGATGAGATTGGCGCTTTAAAACTTAAACAAGAGCCCCGCAAACAAATGCTTGCCGGCGATGTGGGCTACCTGATTACAGGCGTAAAAGAGGCCAAAGAAGTAAAGGTGGGCGATACAATTACATTGGTTGCAAAACCCACTGAAGGGGCTATTGAAGGGTTTGAAGAAGTAAAGCCAATGGTTTTTGCGGGGATTTACCCCGTTGATACGGAAGAATACGAGGAGCTTCGCGCCTCTATGGAAAAATTGCAACTCAACGACGCTTCGTTAGTTTTTGCTCCCGAAAGTTCGGCGGCACTTGGTTTTGGTTTCCGTTGTGGGTTTTTGGGTATGCTTCACTTAGAAATTATTCAAGAACGATTAGAGCGGGAGTTTAATATGTCCGTAATTACTACCGTGCCCAACGTGTCGTATCACGCCTACTCCAGGAAAAATCCTAACGAGATTTTAACAGTGAACAATCCCTCTGATTTGCCAGATCCTTCTGTTGTCGATCGAGTGGAAGAACCGTTTATTAAGGCAACCATTATAACCAAATCGGATTTTGTTGGAAATGTGATGAGTTTGTGTATCGAAAAGCGCGGCATCATTACCAACCAAACCTATCTAACAACAGAGCGTGTAGAGTTGCTGTTTGATTTACCCTTGGCTGAAATTGTATTCGATTTTTATGATCGATTAAAATCTGTTTCTAAAGGATATGCTTCTTTTGATTACAGTCCTATAGGGATGCGTCAATCTAAATTAGTCCGAGTAGATGTATTGCTTAACGGCAACTCTGTAGATGCGCTTTCGGCGCTTGTGCACACAGACAATGCTTACGGATTAGGTAAAAAAATCTGCGAAAAGCTTCAAAAAATGATTCCGCGTCAACAGTTTGATATCCCAATTCAAGCGGCAATTGGTGCGAAAATTATTGCTCGCGAAACAGTAAAAGCCGTTCGGAAAGATGTAACAGCAAAATGTTACGGTGGTGATATCAGCCGAAAACGAAAACTCTTAGAGCGCCAGAAAAAAGGGAAAAAGAAAATGCGCCAAATTGGAAATGTAGAAATTCCACAACAGGCGTTTATGGCAGTACTAAAGCTAAACGAGTAGTTTTATCTTTTGTGTAAAACCAAGTTTTTCCTATATTTTAGCGTATGCACAAAAACGAATATAACACGATTGTTGTTGGTGTGGCATTTTCGCCAAACTTAAAAGCCAATGTTTTCGAGGCACTTCGCATGAGTGTTTTATTTGATGCGTCTTTGGTGCTGGTTCATGTAGGGGAAAAAAACGATAAAAAAGAAGTGGCGCTTCAAAAAATCATTTCCTCTTTTGAAGAATCCCTTCCAAAATATACTGTGTTGTGGAAGGCCGGACAACCTGCTGAGGTGCTGCTAAACGCCTGTGTAGATGAACATGCAGATTTGCTTATTTTGGGTGCGCTTCAACGTGAAGGGTTGTTAAAATATTATATTGGTTCGGTGGCGCGAAAGCTCACACGAAAATGCCCCTGCGATGTATTACTGCTTATAAAGCCTTCGGTAGAACGGAAACCTTGCTCCTACGCTGTTGTTAATGGTTTGGCGCATGAAAAAACAGAAGCTGCAATTTCAAGGGCGTTTTATGTCTTGCACGCGCTCGGCGCTAGTCGCCTTACGGTTGTAGAAGAAATTTCCGAAGAAACTGTTGCGGTTAAGGTTGATGACGACCGGGGGTTAAGAAGGTCCAATATTGTAAAGGAGCGTATCAAATTGCGTGAAGATTCTCGCGTTAAAAAAATATTGAGCCAAATTCCCAAAAAATTTATTGAGGCTGTAAAACACGATGTTCAGCCTATTTTTGGTCGGCGGGGATACTCTATTGGTCATTTTGCTCGTGTAAAACGGGCCGATTTATTGGTGATGAACGCCCCTCAAAAACACACGCTTTGGGATCGTGTATTCCCTCACGACCTAGAGTATATTTTATCTGATTTACCCACAGATGTTTTAATTGTGCGCTGATGGCTAAGTCTTCTGTATTTACTGGTCTTCGGAGCAATATTTTTGCTGGATTTGTGGTGTCACTTATTGCCTTGCCTTTGGCGCTTGGCTTGGCGGTGGCATCTGGGTTTCCTATGGTTGCCGGAATTGTTACTGCGGTTGTAGGCGGTGTGCTCGTTTCCATTTTTGGGGGGTCCTATGTCACCATAACGGGTCCTGGTTACGGTTTGGTGGTTGTGTTGCTAAGCGCTGTTGCCGTTTTAGGTGATGGTGATATGCAAGCAGGCTATTTGTGTGCATTGTCAGCGGTCATTCTTTCGGGGGGGTTGCTCTTGGTTTTTGGGTTTTTGCGTTTTGGCGCACTAAGCGATTTTTTTCCTGCTAGCGCTATTCAGGGTATGTTATCGGCTATAGGTGTAACACTTTTAGTAAAGCAATTTTATGTCATGCTTGGCGACATGAAAACCAAGGGAACGGTTGTGGAGCTTTTGGGTGGTATCCCCGAATTAATAAAATCTTTAGACGATGCTCCTTCGGGGCAACTTTACGCTGTGGCAATAGGCGTAATCAGCTTGTCGATTATGTTTTTTTACAGCAAAATAACCAATCGTGTTTTTAGGCTTATCCCTGCTCCGATGTGGGTAATTCTTTTAGCGCTTGGTTTTGATGCATACTTTTCTATTGGTGGTGGCCTTAACCCAATCAACAAAAAACTGCTTATATCACTGCCCAACGATATGCTAACTTCTGTGCCAACACCCAATTTCTCTAAATGGAAAGAGCCTGTTTTTTGGGGTATTGTATTGTCTATTACATTGGTTTCCAGCATAGAGTCGCTATTGAGCATAAAGGCGGTAGATAAACTCGATCCCGAAAAACGACGTTCAAACATCAACAAAGACATGAGGGCTTTGGGTATCGCCACAATTGTAAGCGGATTTTTAGGTGGAATGAATGTAGGAACGGTAATTTCTAGAAGTTCGGTTAATGTAAACAATCAAGCCACTAATCGATCTTCAAACTTTTTTCATGCAGTTTTTCTTCTATTGTTCGTCATCGTTTTTCAAAACCAATTAGGAAAAATACCCTTTACTGCTCTGGCAGCAATATTGGTATATACAGGATATAAACTTACGGCGCCCGCAATTTTTTTGCGCATGTATCAAATTGGGAAAGAGCAGTTATTCGTTTTTTTAACAACGCTTATCGCTACGCTAATTACCGATTTGATCTCGGGTATTTTGATTGGGTTGTTTGCCACGTTTTTGGTACATGTTGTGCTCAATAAGGCGTTTTGGTTGTTTTCTCGAAACCTGCTCAAGCCCAATGTGCTGATGTACAAAGAAGCCGAAACGCAAAGCTATTATGTTGGAATAATTCACTTTTGTACGTTTTTAAACTTTTATAAGCTTAAGGCTAAAATGGATAAAATCCCACAAACAGATAAAGTTGTGGTTGATTTTTCCTTGTGTTCCTTTGTAGATCATACCGTACAAGAAAGTTTACACAATTACGAAGAGCTTTTTGTGCGTAAAGGGGGTGTCGTTGAAATTGTTGGTTTGGATATTCACGAAACTGATTCAAGCCATCCGTTTGCGGTACGTACCTTGCGCCCCATACGAGGGTTGCGTGTTTTTGGTGGTGGAAAAACAAAGCGTCAACAACAATTAGAGGCGTTGGCAAAACAAAAAGGGTGGTCTTACAATGCTTCGCCAAGCACGCAAAAGCGATTGCTTCGCGATCATTTAGGTTATGAGACAACATCTGTTGAGCGTGTTTACAATCAGCTGTCAAGCCCAAAAAAAGAGCTTTCGCTTTTTGATGTAAATTACAGCGAAGGGGTTTTTATTGCAAAAGAAAGTGTGCAAACCACCCTCTTGCGTGTTCGGTTGAAAAATGCTGTTCCGGTGTTCTCATTTGACAGGGAAATGCTTCTCGAAAAACTATCGCATTTAGCTGGTTTTCACGATATTGACTTTCCTAACTATCCTGAGTTTTCGGACGACTTTTATGTGCGTGGTAACAATCCCGAAAAAGTGCGTGAATTCTTTACTGCTGAGCTTATTTCGTTTTTTTCCGCATACGGGTTTTACCATATTATATGTAATGGTAAAGAATTGATTGTGCGCCAGTTTTTACGGCCAGCTTCCCCAGCGGAAGCTACTGCAATGATTGCGTTTGGGCTTGCCCTCAAAAAAAGAATAGACGGATAAAACTTTCGTACTTTCGTTAAATATGAAACTCCATGCCATAGAGACCGGGAATTTTAAACTAGATGGAGGTGCTATGTTTGGTGTGGTGCCAAAAGCGTTGTGGAACAAAACCAACCCTGCCGACGATAAAAATCGCATTGATCTTGCCGCGCGTTCCTTGCTTATTGAAAACGGAGACCGCCTTGTTTTGATAGATGCTGGCATGGGCAACAAACAAGACGATGCTTTTTTTCGTCATTACGGCTTATGGGGAAATCATACACTTGATAAATCGTTGCAAGATGCAGGGTTTTCAAGAGCTGATATTACCGATGTGTTTTTTACGCATTTACACTTTGACCATTGCGGTGGTGCGGTGGGATGGAATAAAAATCGAACGGGCTATGAACTTGCGTTTCCCAACGCTACGCATTGGAGCAACAAAGCACATTGGGAGTGGGCAACAAAACCTAATTCTAGAGAAAAAGCTTCTTTTTTGTCCGAAAACTTATTGCCTATTCAAGAAAGTGGACAATTGCGTTTTATATCTGAAACAAATGCCAGCTTCATTGCTAAAAGCGAGATTGGTTTTGGTGTTTTGTTTGTAAATGGACATACCGAAAAGCAAATGATTCCACATCTCAGATATAAAGGAAAAACGATTGTTTTTGCTGCAGACCTTTTGCCTACTGCCGGACATTTACCTTTGCCGTATGTGATGGGGTACGATGTGCGTCCGCTTGAAACACTAAAAGAAAAACATGCCTTTTTAACAAAAGCCGCTGACAACGATTTTCTTATTTTTATGCAGCATGATGCCCACAACCCGCTTATATCGGTGCAGCACACCGAAAAAGGGGTTCGCCTATTAGACTCGTTACCCGCTGAATCTTTAAATCAGTTATGAAAACCCTTTTATTTATTCTTTTAGGAAGTGCTGTATTAGCACAACCACAACCCGGCTATTGGCAACAAAAGGCCGACTATACTATGAATGTGGATGTGGATGTAAAATCATTCCGCTATTCTGGAACACAAGAGTTGATCTATACCAATAAATCTCCTGACACACTAAAGCGTGTTTTTTACCATCTCTATTTTAATGCTTTTCAACCCAATAGCGAAATGGATGTTAGGTCTCGAAATATTGTTGATCCAGATGAGCGAGTTGGTGCGCGTATTGAAAAGCTAACCCCCGATGAAATCGGTTATTTACACCCTACATCTCTTATTCAAGATGGCGTTCCTCTTTCTTTTCAAGAAGAAGAAACGCTTTTGGTTGTTCCGCTTGCTGTTCCGCTTGCACCAGGCGCAAGTACAACACTTTCCATGAATTTCGAAGGGCAGGTTCCTAAGCAAATTCGGCGAAGTGGTCGCAATAGCAAAGAGGGGGTAGCGCTTTCAATGACCCAGTGGTATCCAAAACTGGCAGAATACGATTATGAAGGCTGGCACACCAACCCTTATATTGGGCGCGAATTTCATGGCGTTTGGGGAAATTTTGATGTAAAACTAACCCTTGACAAACGATATGTGGTGGGCGGTACAGGCTACTTGCAAAACCCTGAGGAAGTGGGTCATGGCTACGCCGAAAAAACAAAAAAAACAAAAGGGGGAAAATTGACGTGGCACTTTATTGCGCCGAATGTGCACGATTTTGCTTGGGCGGCTGATCCAGACTATGTACACGATGTTGCAAATGGTCCTAATGGTGTGAAACTTCATTTTTTTTATAAAGATCAACTGAAAATTGCGGAAAACTGGAAGCGGTTACAAGCCGATACCGTAAAGCTAATGACGTTTTTTAATAACGCAATTGGGCCTTACCCGTATAAACAATATACCGTCTTGCAAGGAGGAGATGGTGGTATGGAATACGCTATGTGTACATTAATTACAGGTGAACGGAGTTATGGCAGTTTATATGGGGTTACTTCTCATGAACTGGCACACTCTTGGTTTCAACATGTATTGGCGTTTAACGAGTCAAAATACGCTTGGATGGACGAGGGGTTTACTGTTTTTTTGGACGCTTTAGGTGAACAAAGCTTAAACGGAAATACAGACGCTTTTGCTCCAGCATACGAGGATTACCGTATGTTGGTAGAGAACGGTTTGGAAGAGCCGCTTACCACGCACGCTGATAGGTTTGATACCAATATTGCATATCGCACAGCGAGCTACGATAAAGGCGCTGTTTTTTTAAGTCAGCTGGCATATGTTGTTGGACCTGATGCGGTTATAGAGGCGCTGCGGTTGTTTTATAGAGAATTTGCTTTTAAACACCCCACGCCAAACGATTTTAAGCGCATTGTAGAAAAAGTTTCGGGCATACAATTGGAATGGTATCTAAACGATTGGACGCGCACCACAAAAACAATAGATTATGCTATAAAAAGCGTTAACCCCTTAGGAGAAAAAACTGAAGTTTTGTTAGAGCGTGTAGGTGCTGTAGGAATGCCTATAGATTTTGGTGTCTTTTATAAAGACGGTACTCAGGTTATACATTATATTCCAATGCAAATGATGTTTGGAGAAAAGCCTCCTATGACAGATGTTTCAAATTGGGTGATTGAAAAAGATTGGGCTTGGGCGCGGCCAACATATAGTATTTTATTAGATGCACCTATTGAAGAAATTTTACAACTTCGCATAGACCCTACTGGATTGATGGCGGATATTAATTTAAGCAACAATGTTTTCGAAAACACCCAATGAAATAACGCAACTGAAAAGCAAAAAAGCTATTGAGGCACTTTTTAATGAAGGGACTCATCTTAGAAAAAAAAACCTCAAACTTGTTTGTGTGGTGAAAAAGACAGGCGGGTTAACTTTAGGGTTTGGGGTTTCTAAACGCCTTTTTCCAAAAGCTGTTGATCGCAATTTTATAAAACGCATCATGCGTGAACAATTTAAAAAATTGCGCGCAAATAAAGACTATGTAATCTTTTCTGGAAGTGGGTTTTTTGTTTTTGAAGGGAAAGAATTACCTACTTTGGAAAGTCTTGAAAAACCCATGCAAGATCTTGTTTCTAATTGGAGAGGTGAGGGGGAAGCAACATAGGAATGTGTGGAATACCATCTTCTAAATAACCCGCACCAGATTGCTTAAATCCTAAGGAGGTATAAAAACTTTTTAAGTGTTCTTGAGCTGAAATGAAAACTTCTTTTTCTGGAGGGATTTGGGCTATACTTTTTATCATTAATTGCTTTCCAATTTGCTTGCCCCTAAACTTTTTTTGTACTACCACACGACCAATA
Source organism: Bacteroidota bacterium (assembly GCA_949487855.1). Classification (GTDB taxonomy): domain Bacteria; phylum Bacteroidota; class Bacteroidia; order Flavobacteriales; family Flavobacteriaceae; genus UBA7446. Next base: position 22,749 of record CATAMV010000090.1, on the reverse strand, counting down.
CTACATGTTTTTTTTTGTAAAAAAACGCGGGTGTATCCTATTAAATTACTTTCACTAAAAACACATAAATGATGTGCCTTTTCGTCTTTATCATCTAGGTCTAAATATGCACACTGTTGCTCAACAACAAAAACCTCTGCGCGAAGCGCTAAAATTTTATAAAGCGTTTCAGGAGTAAGTTCTTTCCAATGGAAATATTGCCATGTTAGCAACATTGCGATATCTTATTAACTCTATTTGCGTGTCTTCCTCCCTCAAATGCTGTGGTTAAAAACGTTTTTACCATGTCTTTTGCAACTTGATCAGAAACAAAACGCGCCGGAATACTTAAAATATTAGCATTGTTGTGTTTTCGCGCCAACGCACTCAATTCAGCGGTCCAACAAAGAGCCGATCGTATTTCAGCGTATTTATTTGCTGTCATGTTAGCCCCATTTCCGCTACCACAAATTATAATACCTAAATCTGCTTTTCCATCGCGGACGTCTGCCGCTACGGGATGGATAAAATCCGGATAATCAACACTTTCCGTACTATCGGTTCCGTGATTGTAATATGTGTGTCCCAACTTAGTTAATAAAACAAAAAGTTTTTTTTTTAATTTCGGACCGGCATGATCATTACCAATTGCTATATGCATGTGAATAAATTTAAATCTAAATTACAATTTTATTATTGTTAATAACCAACAACTGTTCTGTTCAGATGAAAACAGGATATGTTAATCATTTTGTTTACTACTTTTTATAACTGTTTAGAAAGTATTCCTATAAAATATCATTATAAAAACTACACAATCTCACAACTATTCTTATTGCTGCTTATTGAAACATGATTCACATAATTTTTGTGTTTATCAACAAGTAAATTTATGATATTATTAGGACCAAATTGCTTGTTTTGAAAGAGTTAAATCATTTATTAAAAAGTTATTGCTTTTATAAACACCCTATTATAACCATCATATTTAAATTAAAATAAAAGAAATAAATGATGATTAATTAACATGTGAATAAAGCTTTCTGTGAATTTAGAAACAGTACCTTTGTTCTTATGGGTAAAAAAAAGAAAGTTCTTTCAGTACAAAAAAGTGTTTTAAACATATTTAATCAGTACCCAACACAAACGTTTACGTATAAACAAATAGCAACCCGGTTAGGCGTAACAGACCCTAGCGGAAGAAATCACATTATAAAAAGTTTAAAAAAACTAGCAGAACGAAAAATAATTGATCAACAATCTCGCGGAAGTTATAAAGCCAAACCAAAGAATAAATACCACGAAGGCGTTTTAGATTTATCTGGTAAAGGTGTTGGTTATATCATTTGTGAAGATTTTGAAGAAGATCTTTTGGTAGCATCCAATCAATTTAACAAAGCTTTTAGTGGCGATACTGTTCTATTTTATGTGTATCCTAGTAGAGGAAAAAAAAGAAGAGAAGTTAAAATAATTGAAGTAGTTAGCAGAAAGCGAACCAAATTTGTGGGCACACTTCAAAAAAAGAATGGGACCTTATTCGTTAGAGTAAGCTCAAAAATAGCAGGAGTTGATTTTTTCATAGATGAACAACCTAAAATAGCAACAGAAGATGGCGACAGAGTGCTTATATCTTTTACCAATTGGAAAGAAACCAAATCACCTCAAGCAAAAATTGAAGAAGTTTTAGGAGCAGCTGGAGAAGCCGATACTGAAATGCATACAATTTTAGCAGAATATAGTCTTCCTTACAAGTTTGACACACACATAGAAGCAGAAGCTAATCGAATTGATATTCATTTAGAAAAAGCAGAAATTGCACGCAGAATGGATTATAGAGATGTGCTTACATTCACTATTGATCCAACAGATGCAAAAGATTTTGACGATGCGCTTTCATTTAAGTTTTTAGAAGAAGATTTTTTTGAAGTAGGGATACATATTGCAGATGTATCGCATTACGTAAAACCAGGAACACTTTTAGACGATGAAGCGTATCAACGCGCAACGTCTGTTTATTTGGTTGATCGTGTTGTTCCCATGCTTCCAGAGCAACTGTCAAATAAAGTGTGTTCGTTACGACCACAAGAAGAAAAATTTACCTTTTCTGCAATTTTCACTTTAGACGCACATGGAAATGTGAGAGATCAAAAGTTTGGTAGAACCGTTATCAATTCTGATTACCGTTTTGCATATCATGAAGCGCAGCACATTATTGAAACTGAACAAGGAGAAATTCCTGCTTCAATATCATTAACAAATAAAACATACACTGCGGATACATCCGTTGTAGAAGCTATTTTACAATTAGACAAAACCGCAAAAGCAATGCGTAAAAAACGCATGCAAAGCGGCGCAATATCATTTGATAAAGAAGAAGTAAAATTTAAACTTGACGCACAAAAACAACCCATAGAAGTTTTTGTAAAAAAAAGTAAAGACGCCAACAAACTTATTGAGGAATATATGTTGCTTGCCAACAAAAAAGTTTCTGAGTTTATTGCAAAACAAGACCCAAAAAAGACATTTGTTTTTCGCGTTCACGACGAACCAGATGAAGCAAAATTAGATCAATTAAAACGCGTTATTGGAAGTTTCGGTTATTCTCTGAATTTAGCTTCTGCAGAAACTACAGCACATTCTATAAATAAACTTTTAAAAGATATTCGCAATAAAAGAGAGCAAAACCTTATTGATACTCTTACAATTAGAAGTATGAGTAAAGCAACCTATACTACCCAAAATATTGGGCATTACGGTTTAGCCTTTGATTATTATTCACACTTCACATCGCCAATTAGGCGTTATCCAGATGTAGTAGCACATCGATTGTTACAACATTATTTAGACAAGAAAAATTCGCCAAAACAAGAAACTTATGAATCCATGATGAAGCATTGTTCATCTATGGAAATTCTTGCTACTAAAGCCGAACGGGATTCCATTAAGTTTATGCAAGTGAAGTATATGGAGGAACGTATTGATGAAGAATTTTCTGGTGTGATTTCGGGGGTTGTTGAACGTGGTATTTATGTAGAGCTTGAAGGAAATAAATGCGAGGGCATGGCACGACCACAAGATTTTCCAGGAGATTATTTTGTTTTCGATGAAATGAATTATTCTTTTGTTGGCGAGAAAACAAAAAAAACCTACCAACTTGGCGACAGGGTTTTGGTGCGAGTTGATGCCGCAGATCCGATCAAAAGACACTTGGATTTTGTTCTTCTTGGACACGCAGAATAAATTGTATATTTGATAAAACCTTTCTTTATGCGTCTTGTTTTTTTACTCTTTTTAACCTCCCTGCTTAGTCACGCACAAGCGATTCGTTTAGGTCAGTTTGATGAATTAAAAGTATTTGACGGCATTCGTGTAACCATTATTCCATCAGAAACAGACTCGCTAATGGTAGAAGGAAAAAACAAGGAATATGCCTCGTACAAAAATAAAAACGGCCGCCTGTACATACGTATGAACGTAAAAAAACGCTTAAGCGGTTTTAATACGACTGTTGCTCTTTTTTGTTCAAGTCCGTTAGAAGAAATCGACGCGAATGAAGGCGCATTTATTTCCTGCCAAGACGCGTTGTTTCAACAAAGTATTACATTAAAAGCACAAGAGGGCGCAGAAATTGAAGCGTTGTTAGACGTTCAAAAAGTAACTACAAAAACAATTTCAGGAGGTATTGTAAACTTAAAAGGCGCCGCAGTTACTCAATCGCACCGCGTTAGTGCTGGTGGCGTACTAGATGCATCTACTTTAGATTCAGAACAAGTAGAGGTACGCGTAAAGGCAGGAGGAAATGCGGCAGTACGCGCTACTGAGCTTGCCGAAGCAACAGTTTCTTTTGGCGGATCTGTTAAGGTATACGGAAGCCCAAAAAAATTAATTAAAAAAATTGCCGTTGGTGGAAATATCTCCCTAGCATCAACACCAACGGAAGAAGTACCTACCAATGAGTGAGTTTTTAGCAGCAATACCCTTTTCGTTACTGCTGGTTGTTTCTACAGGCCCCGTTTTCTTTGTAATCATTGAGACCAGTATTTCTAAAGGTGCACGCCACGCTTTTTGTGTTGACATTGGTGCCGTTATCGCTGACGTCGTGTTTATTCTTTTTGCGCTATTTGGGGCAAACACCATCCATCAAAACCTAGAATCAAACCCAAGGTGGTTTTTGTTGGGTGGCCTTCTATTAATCAGTTTTGGATTGATATCGTTTATCCGCACCCGGACCAATAAAAAGCAACTTGCCTACACCGCGGAACAACTCAATAAAGGAAGCTACTTGTTCTACATAGGCAAAGGTTTTTTGCTTAACATCATTAACATGGGCACGTTACTTTTTTGGTTGGGCTTGGTGGTACTTTTTGGAACGAAGTACCAAATGGATTACGGAAAAATTGTACCGTTTTTCTCTTACATTTTAGTGGTCTATTTAGCCTTTGACTTAATAAAAATTTATTTAGCAAAACAACTCAAAACCAAACTTACACCACAGGTAATTTATAAACTGAAGCAGTTGGTACACCTGATATTACTGTTGTTTGGATTGTTTTTTGTTTTTCAGGGAACCTTTCCAGACGAAAAACAAAAATTAGAGGAAACACTACAAGAGCGCTTAAAGTAGAGGCACCGAGCGGATTCGAACCGCTGTACAAGCTTTTGCAGAGCTCTGCCTAGCCACTCGGCCACGGTGCCTTTAGGGTTGCAAAAGTAGGATTTTTTTACTTGTCCGCCGAACTTAACCAAACACCTTTTAGCATAACACCTGCTCTGGCGCGTACCTATGCCTCGGGCCTTTTTAAAAACCTCTACCTTCCCTGCTCCAATTCAACCGCTACACTTGCGACATGCCCACCAATAGGTGGGTTTATCTTTGCCACTTTAATATTGGCTAAGCTCACTTGTGCGCTGGCTTCAAATATGCGGTCTAAAATACGTTGTGCTACGTGTTCTAATAGCTTTGAGGGCGTTGCCATTTCTTCGCACACACAAGCGCAAAGCGTTACATAATCAATAGTGTCTGCGAGTTGGTCTGAAACAGCAGAAACGGATAAATCACCTTCTACCCATACATCCACACGATAGTCGCTTCCAATCAACGTTTCTTCAGGCAAACAACCGTGGTAGGCATAGACCTGAATGTTTTCTACATATACTTTTCCCATAGTCCGCCAAATATAGAAACTAAAACGGGTAAGTATGCCTAAATAATTACCTTTGCACGAAACATTTTTATGATGAGCGAACAGTCATCCAAGCACTTTATTGAGCACATCATTGACGAAGACCTAACCGCTGGGCTTGAGCCAACGTCCTTGCGTTTTCGTTTTCCTCCTGAGCCAAATGGGTATTTGCATATTGGTCATGTAAAGGCAATCTGTGTCAACTTTGAACTTGGGAACACCTATAATGCCCCTGTAAACCTTCGCTTTGATGACACCAATCCCGCCAAAGAAGAACAGCATTTTGTTGACAACATTAAAAAGGATGTGTCGTGGTTGGGTTATTCGTGGGATAAGGAATGTTATGCCTCGGATTATTTTGACCAACTGTATGCTTGGGCGGTTCAACTCATACAACAGGGAAAAGCGTATGTTGACGGGCAAACTGCAGAACAAATGGCCGCACAAAAAGGGACACCTACATTATCAGGAACTGACAGCCCTTCTCGTAATCAAGATCCTGAAGAAGCCTTACGCCTGTTCGAAGAAATGAAAAAAGGCGCACACCCAGAAGGCTCATTTACCCTTCGTTTTAAGGGTGATATGTCGTCACCAAACATGTTGCTTCGTGACCCTGTTATTTATCGCGTTGTAAATAAAAAACATCACCGCACCGCAGACAAATGGTGTATTTATCCCATGTACGACTGGGCGCACGGACAGTCGGATTATATCGAACAAATTTCACACTCACTGTGTACGTTAGAGTTTAAGCCACATCGCGATTTGTATGATGCATTTTTAGATGAACTGGCAACCAAAGGCTTAAGACCGAAACAGCGTGAGTTTGCACGACTTAACCTAAACTATACCATTACCAGTAAGCGAAAGTTGCAGCGTTTGGTGGAAGAAAATGTCGTTTCGGGCTGGGATGATCCACGTATGCCTACCATAAGTGGGTTGCGCCGCCGTGGTTACACACCAGCATCGTTGCGGAAGTTTGCAGAAACCGTAGGTGTTGCCAAACGGGAAAATACTATCGATGCCTCACTATTGGAATTTTGTATTCGGGAAGATTTAAACAAAACAGCCACGCGCGCCATGGCGGTTTTGAACCCCTTCAAAGTAGTTATTACCAATTACCCCGACCATAAAACAGAAACGCTTCAAACCGACAACAACCCCGAAGACGCAGCTGCTGGCACACGAGGGTTACCATTTGGGAAGACACTCTACATAGAGCAAGATGACTTTAAAGAAGAGGCTAATCGCAAGTTTTTCCGTCTTAAAATAGGTGGCGAAGTACGGCTTAAGAGCGCATACATTATCAAAGCTGAATCGGTCGAAAAAGATGAGTCAGGAAATGTAACCACGGTGTTTTGTACTTACGACCCAAAAAGTCTTAGCGGTAGCGGGACTCCCGAAAGCCAACGTAAAGTAAAGGCGACCATTCATTGGGTTTCAGCCGTACACGCCAAAGAAATTGAGGTCCGCCAATACGATCGTTTATTTAGAACCGCTTCTCCTGATAGCGACAAAGAAGTGGATTTTATGACGCACATAAATCCGGATTCACTTTCTATACAATCAGCTTTTGCTGAACCCATGTTGGCAGCAGCACGTGCAGAAGAACGTTTTCAGTTTCAACGGTTGGGCTATTTTGTTTGTGATATAACAAGCACCTCAACTAAAAAGGTGTTTAACAAAACAGTTGGATTACGCGATACTTGGGAAAAACAACAGCAAAAACCGCAACAAGCAAAACCCCAACAGGAACAGCTAAAGCCAATAGATGAACTTAGGCGCATAGGGAAAAAGTTTGCAAACCTCTCTGACGAAAAGCAGATATTAGCCCGTGCACAAATTACTTCTTTAGCAGCTAAAATTACCCATGATGAATTAGAGCCATTGTTTAATACTGCTGCAAAAAAAGTGGGTACACGTGCCGCGGTTCTTCTTGTTTTAAAAGAACATTTGAAATCTTGCTCAGCTACCCCAGAAGCAACAGCATTTTTAGTAAAAGCACAAGACGATAAAAACGAATTATTAGTTAAACTTTCAGATGAGATCAAAATATAGTATTCCGTTTCTTTTTTTTCTTTTTTCCACGCTTTCAGTAGCACAAAATGATATTGGTTCGTGGTTGATTTACAAAAACAAACTAAAGCTGAACAGCAAAACGAGCATAGATACCCAGCACCAGCATAGAAGTTTTACCCTAGACTTTGAGGAAGATCAAGCCCTTTTTACCGCAGGTATGAGCCATACGCTATTGGAAAACCTAAATGTTTCGGCAGGTTATCGAAAAATAGGCGCCCTTTCAGAGCATGGGATGTATCAAAGGATAGCTTTTTCTACACAACTCCATAAAGTTAAACTCATTAATTCGTTTTTTTTAGAAGAACGGTGGTTAGGTGAGAGTTTTCAATTGCGCAACCGATTTGGATTAACAGCAAAAATCCCACTGTCAACCAAAACAGCATTAAGCTTAACAGAAGAAGTGTTTTTACAAAATTCAGGCACGAGTTTTAACCAGAACCGTGTAACAGCACAAGTATCACATAAGCTCTCAGATGTACTTCAGTTAAATTCGGGTATCATGCATTGGCAGTTCCCAAGTCTAAAAAGATGGGTGTTTTTGTTATCAGTATCACATACCATTAACATATAAAAAAACCTCAGCTTATTGCCGAGGTTTTTTCATAATATATGCGCTTGCTTACGCTTCACCTTTTTCTTTGTCCTCTTTTCCTCTTTTCATTGCTTCCCCAATTTGATTGCTGGCGGTAAATGATGCCACCATATTATTTAGCATATCCGATCCAGCCTGTGGTGTGTTTGGCAATAGGATGAGGTTTGAATTTGTTTCTTCCCCAATCGACTGTAGGGTGTCGTAATGTTGTGTTACTACAATAAGCGCAGAAGCCTCTTGCGAGTTGATCCCCACCTTGTTCAATACCTCAACAGACTCTTCCAAACCCCGTGCGATTTCACGCCGTTGATCTGCAATACCTTGGCCCTGTAAACGCTTGGATTCTGCTTCTGCCTTTGCTTTTTCTACAATCAAAATTCGTGCGGCATCTCCTTCATACTGCGCTGCAATTTTCTCTCTCTCAGACGCATTTATTCTGTTCATCGCTTGTTTTACTTGCTCATCAGGGTCAATGTCTGTAACTAGTGTTTTGATGATGTCGTAACCATAATTTATCATTGCGTCATTAAGCTCTGATTTAACGGCTATTGCAATATCATCTTTTCGCTCAAACACATCATCGAGACGCATTTTTGGCACCTCGGCACGGACCACATCAAACACATAGGATGTTATCTGATCATGGGGGTAATCAAGCTTATAAAACGCCTCATAAACCTTGTTTTTAATAACCATATATTGGACCGATACTTTTAACTTAACAAAAACGTCGTCTTTTGTTTTAGTTTCTACAATTACATCAAGTTGTTGGATTTTAAGGCTTAACCGGCCCGCAATCCGGTCTACAACAGGAATACGAAGCTGTAGCCCCGACTGACGAATACTTTGGAAACGCCCAAAGCGTTCAACAACAGCAGCCGTTTGTTGTTTGACAATAAACACTGCTGAAAACACAAACACAACAGCAATAAAACCCAGAAGGATGTTGAATACAAATTCCATAATAATTTATTTAGAGATAATCCTAAATATAGTGATTTAGCCCGAAATATGTTTTATAGCATTGTTAATTCTTAAGATGCTTTTATTGACCCCAATAGTACTGCAAATCTCAAATACATCTGGACCACGTAAACTTCCAACAAGCGCAATGCGCAGGGGCGCCATGATTTTTCCTAAACCGATTCCATTGTCGTTTGCGTATCCTTTAATTAAAGAACGCAATGCGTTGGCGGACGTTTCTTTTGAACCGCCTAAGAGCCCTATCACAGTAGTTAAAATATCAGCTGTTTCGTCTTTCCATTGTTTACGCACGGCTTTTTCATCGTAATTCAGCGGTTCAACAAAAAAGAAGCTAGCTTCATTCCATACGTCAGTTAAAAGTGTAAGCCTGTTTTGAATGAGTTGGGCAACGCGATTAATATCGACAGCACTGTCTTCAAAACCCTTACTCTTTACTTCTTTTTCCAATACAGTAGCCACAATGGAGGAGTCAGCATTTTGAAGATATTGCTGATTGAACCATTTGCAGCGATCTGGGTCAAACCGCCCGCCAGATTTTGTTATCGATTTCAATGAAAACACCTCAACGAGTTCATCAAGATTAAAGATTTCCTTCTCTCCGTTGGGGCTCCACCCCAACAGCGCGAGGTAGTTAACCAAACTTTCAGGCAAATAACCGTTTTCTTTGAAGCCAGGTGTGATTTTATCCCATTTTAATGGGAATACTGGAAAGCCAAATTTATCGCCATCGCGCTTTGATAATTTCCCTTTACCCGTTGGTTTCAAAATAAGGGGAACATGAGCAAAAACAGGAGGCTTCCACCCAAATGCGTTGTAGAGCAAAACATGCAAAGCCATAGACGGCAACCATTCTTCTCCACGGATAACGTGGCTTATTTCCATTAAATAATCATCAACAACATTTGCCAAATGGTACGTAGGCATGCCGTCTTGTTTTACCAAAATTTTGTCGTCTAATAGTGAAAGGTCTATTTCAAGCTTCCCGCGGACATCGTCTTGTAACGAAAGAAAGCGGTTGTCGTTTTCTGAAAACGTTTTGAATCTAATCACATACGGCACCCCACGCTCAATCAGTTTTTGTGTTTCCTCAGGTGACTGCGAAAAGCTGTTTTTAAGAGCGCTTCTGTTTTTCCAATTGTAGCTAAAGGTTTCACCCTTTGCTTCCGCACGACTACGCATATGGGCCAATTCCGCTGCAGTATCAAATGCAACATAAGCCGCCCCCGAACGCACTAATTCATTTATGTGCTTGACATAAAATTCTTTGCGCTCGCTTTGGCGATATGGACCATACCTACCATTCGTACTTGGGCCTTCATCTGGAGTTATACCAAGCCACTCAAGTGCATTCATGATATAGGCTTCTGCCCCTTTTACAGAACGATTCTGATCTGTGTCTTCTATTCGTAAAACAAATGCGCCATCGTGTTTTTTTGCAAACAAATAATTGTACAACGCTGTTCGCACCCCACCAATATGAAGTGGTCCCGTTGGGCTGGGTGCGAAACGTACTCTTACAGCCATACTTTCTTTTTTTCAAAGATACAACCGAACCGATATCTAATACAGGGTTAAATGAATATATTTGCGCCATGCAAGTATCAGTAGAATTTATTTACAATTCATCATTTACTCTTTACGATGATCAATTATATGTGCGTTGGCTTACCGCTTGCGCTACAAACTTTGATGCTACTTCTATAGATCTTGCAATAGCATTTATGGATGACGAAGCACTGCACGCGTTAAACGTCAAACACTTAAATCACGACACCCTTACAGATATCATTACTTTTGATGACTCTGTTGGAGGCGATGTAGTAGCCAACATCGCTATTTCAGTTGAACGCGTTAGGGCAAACGCCAACGGGTTTTCACAACCATTTGATAACGAGCTGATTAGAGTCATTTCTCATGGCCTTTTACATTGTTTAGGCTTTAACGACAAGACCGAGATAGAGCAACAGAAAATGAAAGCAGCGGAGGACGTTTGTATTAAACTGTTCCACGTGGAACAAGAATCTTCGCGTTATGTTTCATGATATTTATGATGTAATAGTTGTTGGCGGAGGGCACGCAGGCGCAGAAGCGGCCGCAGCGGCCGCCAATATGGGAAGCAAAACACTTCTTGTTACCATGAACCTGCAAAACATTGGCCAGATGTCTTGCAACCCTGCGATGGGCGGAATTGCCAAAGGGCAGATTGTCCGTGAAATTGATGCTCTTGGGGGGTATAGCGGCATTGTTTCGGATAAAACTGCGATTCAATTTAAGATGTTGAATCGCTCTAAGGGTCCTGCCATGTGGAGTCCTAGAGTTCAGTCAGACCGAATGCTTTTTGCCGCATCATGGCGAAACATGCTGGAACAAACACACAAACTTGACTTTTATCAAGACATGGTCACGGACTTACTCTTTGAAGGCGATCACATCAATGGAGTTATAACAACGCTTGGTATTGAAATTAGGGCAAGGGCAGTGGTGCTTACCAGCGGAACTTTTTTAAATGGCTTAATTCATATCGGTGAAAAACAATTTGGCGGTGGCCGCGCTGGAGAAAGCGCATCCTTTGGCATTACAGAACGATTGGTTTCACGCGGTTTTGAGTCCGGACGAATGAAAACCGGAACCCCGCCAAGAGTCGATGGGAGATCACTCGACTATACTAAGATGATTGAGCAACCAGGTGATGCTTCTCCATCTAAGTTTTCTTACTCTACCCAAACAACACCTCTTGATCAACAGCGCTCTTGCCACATGACCTACACAAGTCCCATTGTTCACGACTTACTACGCGAAGGGTTTGACAAGTCTCCCATGTTTAACGGTCGTATTAAAAGCATTGGCCCACGCTATTGCCCCTCAGTTGAGGACAAAATCAATCGTTTTGCAGAGAAAGAGCGACACCAAATTTTTGTTGAGCCTGAAGGGTGGGACACTGTCGAAGTATATGTTAATGGTTTTTCGACCTCACTTCCGGAAGAAACACAGTTCAAAGCGTTACGCGCCGTCGCTGGCTTTAATAACGTCAAGTTTTTTCGCCCCGGATATGCTATTGAATATGACTATTTTCCTCCAACACAACTCAAGCACACTCTTGAAACGAAGTCTGTTAACGGCTTGTTCTTTGCAGGCCAAATTAACGGCACCACAGGTTATGAAGAGGCTGCAAGCCAAGGGATCATGGCGGGAATAAACGCACATCAATTTGTTCATGAAAAGGACCCCTTTACGTTGTCAAGAGACGAGGCTTATATAGGTGTGCTAATTGATGATTTAATCACAAAGGGAACTGAAGAGCCGTATCGCATGTTTACATCCCGCGCGGAGTACCGCACACTATTGCGTCAAGACAATGCGGATACGCGTCTTACGCCGAAATCCCACGCGGTGGGACTTGCAACAAACGAAAGGCTGCAACAAATGGTCCGTCAGTCAAGCAAAGCCCAATCATTAATATCGTTTTTTTCTAAAACAAGCATACGCCCTGAAGCAGTAAACCCGATCCTTGAGAATAAGGCCTCGGCGCTGGTCAAGCAATCATTAAAAATGGCTAAGGTCTTAGCCCGCCCAAACATCAGGATAGAAGATTTCATGGCATACCAGCCCGTCGCGGCGTTTATTGAAGACAATGACATCAATACTTCCGTGCTGGAGCAAGCAGAAATTCAAGTTAAGTATGAAGGTTATATTGCTAAAGAGAAAGCCCAAGCAGACAAGCTTACGCAGCTTGATTATGTGCCAATACCAAAGGATTTTGACTATGAGAAAGTCAAATCACTTTCTATAGAGGCGCGCCAAAAATTAACAAAAATTAAACCTGTCACTATTGCACAAGCCTCCAGAATTAGCGGCGTATCGCCAAGCGACCTGTCGGTACTACTTGTGTACATGGGACGCTAATTGTTCCACGTGAAACCACTCCGCGTACAAGACTTTTTAGTTAGCAGCGAAGCCTTTTTTTTAAAGCACGACCCACAAACAGGGGCTTTGCAAACAACCCCAGATCTCACCCAGGAAACACTTCAAAAGTATTATCCAAAAGATACGTACTTGTCATACGCAGACAAAGCTAACGGGCTTAAAGAGACCCTTTATTTATGGGCGAAGAAGACGCATATTCAAACTAAACTTAAGCGGATTGCTAAGGTTAAAAGGCCAGGAACATTATTGGATTTTGGCGCTGGAAACGGAGCATTTGCACTAGCCGCCCAAGCAAAAGGATGGGAGGTAACGACTTTCGATTATTCCGAAACCGCAAAAAAACTGCTTACAAAAAAAGGCATTCCACAAATTAATGAAATACACCAAAATCACAAATTTGACGTGATTACGTTATGGCATGTTTTTGAGCACTTGCCTTACCCCAAGGATCATTTACTCAAGTTCTACGAGTCTCTAGCGCCAGGCGGAATTTTGGTTTTAGCACTACCAAATCACAAGTCTTGGGACGCTACCCACTACGGGCCTTATTGGGCGGCTTATGATGTGCCGCGTCATTTATGGCATTATTCCAAAGAATCGATTTATTGGCTTGCAAAAGAAGCCGACCTCAGTATTATAAAAACACACAATATGTTTTGGGATGCGTTTTACATCGCGTTAGTTTCCGAGCAATATAAAAAATCTAAATACCCTTGGCTATTAGGTTTCATTAAGGGTTTGTACTCAAACGTTATTGGATGGAGCCAAAAAAACACATCGTCTTTAACGTTTATACTCCAAAAGCCCAAATAAGCCGATTTCCGAGCAAATTAGACATGAGCCCTACAAGTAGCTTAGCGATAGGGCAGCAGACCCTGTAAATGCAAATATACGCAACGCCAATAATAATCAGCGCCTATTAAAACAACAGCCAACAATAAGAATACGCTATACCGGTTTTTGATGCAGCAATCGTGTCAGTTTGAACGATAAGTCCGTGAAAATCATTTGTGCATTTCCATTACGTTCTAAATGATAGACACTTTTTTCAAGCGCATCAATAATGCTTATAACATTTGCACCATGGATGAAAGGGGCAAACTTGGAAAGTTTAAAATCAGAGGATGTGTGAAAAGGGGCAACAGCGTCTAATTCGTAAAGCCGCATCAATGCGGCACGGAAGATCAATATAGCAAAAGCTAAAAACTGTTTTTGTGTTTCCACTCCAGTTGAGGCAATTTCTTGACTCCAACTTGTAAGCTCAAGCACAACAGCTTTATTTCCTTTGGCACGAAAAGCAGCACGAACCCAACTTACAAACCAATTTTCATAGCGCACTCGATCTTCACGCTGTTCAAAAAGGGAAAGTGCCTTTCCAATAGCACCATTACTTTGGGCTGCGAGTGCGTTAGCGGACTCTTTATTGGCCCCCTTTTCCATTAAAAACGCCGTAATATCTTCTTTAGAAATACGCCCAAAATGCAGTCGTTGACAGCGCGAACGAATGGTAGCAAGAAGTTGATTTTCGTCAGGGCATACCAAAAGGAACAGGGTTTTGGAAGGAGGCTCTTCAATGCTTTTCAAAAGCTTGTTTGATGCCGCCGAGGTAAGTTTTTCGGCGTGCCAAATAATGACGCATTTCCAGCCGCCTTCAAAAGATTTTAAGCTTACCCTTTGCATAACCTGTAAAGCATCGGAAACATTTATGGCCGCCTGTTTGTTTTCAATTCCTAAAAACTGAGACCAATGGTATAATGTAGCATAGGGCTGCTCTTTTACGAATTCTCGCCACTGCGAGCCAAACTCGTTCGACGTTGGCTTTGATTTTACTTCATGTGTTGTAGCCGTTGGAAAAATAAAATGGATGTCTGGATGAATCATACCATTTGCTTTAAGTCGCGCAGTAGAAGCGCTATTATCATTACCGCAAACGACTGCATTGGCATAGGCAATAGCCACTCCAAGAATGCCGTATTCATCATCACCCTCGAACAATTGTGCATGTGACACCCTATTCAAAGCAAGACTGTTTAACAATACTTTCTTTTGGTTTTGATGCCCAACAATGTCCTTAAAATGCATGCCTAAAGATACAAACCGAAATTAACTAAATCACAACATCAAAAACACGAACGAAATTGTATTTTTGCGAAAACAAAAACAACATGAACACCTTAGAAAGCCTTTCTTTTGACCAGGAGCGTGCACTTATTCGCGTAGATTTTAATGTCCCTTTAGATGACAACGGCAACGTAACAGACGCGACAAGAATTGTGGCAGCCCTTCCTACAATTAAGCATATTTTGGCAGCAGGGGGCAGTTGTGTGTTGATGTCGCACTTAGGCCGACCAAAAGGGAATGACCCCAAACTTAGCTTAAGTCAAATTGTATCCACACTCGAAGAACATTTGGGTCAAGCCGTACAGTTTTGTGACGAGGTAGTTGGCGAAAAAGCAGAAGCGCAAGCAGATGCTCTTCAGTCTGGCGAAGTGTTATTGTTGGAGAACTTACGTTTTCATGAAGAAGAAACCAAAGGGGACGAAGCCTTTTCTGCGGCATTGGCAAAACTGGGAACAGTTTACGTTAACGATGCATTTGGAACAGCTCACCGCGCGCATGCTTCTACCACAATAGTAGCGCAGTTTTTCGCAGGCAAAAAATGCTTTGGTCATTTGCTGGCAGGTGAAATAGATGCTATCGACAAAGTGATGACATCAGGTGAAAAGCCTGTTTTAGCGGTATTGGGCGGAGCGAAGGTCTCGTCAAAAATCACCATTATTGAAAATATTTTGTCTAAAGTAGATCACCTTATTGTAGGCGGTGGGATGGCTTTTACTTTCATTAAAGCGCAAGGCGGTTCTATTGGAAAGTCTATTTGTGAAGACGATAAAATGCCTTTAGCTCTTTCCATTTTAGAACAGGCAGAGAAACTAGGCGTAAAAATTCAATTACCCGTAGATGTTCGTGCAGGACAAGATTTCTCAAATGACACCCCACAACAAGTGTTTCCTATTAATCAAATACCAGATGATTGGGAAGGCATGGATGCGGGACCAGCTTCAGAAAAAAGCTTTGACGCTGTCGTAAAACAGGCGAAGACCATTTTGTGGAACGGGCCTCTTGGTGTTTTTGAGTTTCCAAATTTTGACAACGGTACTCGTGCACTTGGCGATAGCATTGTAACTCAAACCGAGGCAGGCGCATTTTCACTTGTTGGTGGTGGAGACTCGGTAGCAGCTGTAAAGCTTTTTGGTCTTGAAGATAAGGTTAGTTATGTTTCTACAGGTGGCGGCGCAATGCTTGAAAGCCTTGAAGGAAAAACACTTCCCGGAATTGCAGCAATATTGGCGTAATTTTTGTTTCTTGTCACGTATGAAATTACGTGTTTTACTTATTATTTTTATTGTACTTGGGTGTAAACGCACCTCAACCCCACTGGTAAAACCATCGAACGGAAACATCAACACCGTTACAGTAGTAATGCCCAATCTTCTTTGGGAAACAGAAGTTGGAGACGCTGTTCGGGCGGCATTTGCATTTCCCGCAGAAGGACTTCCACAACAAGAGCCCATATTTGATTTGCGCCAAATGCCACCCGAAGTGTTCACAGGATTTGCTCGCTCTAGTAGGACTATTTTGTGGGTTGGCTTTGGTGATGAAGTTGTGATTCGAATGGACAAGAACAGTTACGCCCGCCCGCAGCAAATGGCTGTGCTTAGCGCACCTGAAACAGATGTATTAGTAGAAATAATTTTATCTCAGTCATCATCAATAATCAATTCATTTAAGCAAGGAGAAATAGCAGAGCGTCAACGCCGCATTGGTATATCCCCATTAAAGCAAAACGCACTGCAAGGCCGTTTCGGTATTAACCTAACGCTGCCCTCAGCTTATAGCGTGTTTAAAGAAGACATTAATACGGTTT
The DNA here is from genome assembly GCA_949487855.1 of Bacteroidota bacterium. Classification (GTDB taxonomy): domain Bacteria; phylum Bacteroidota; class Bacteroidia; order Flavobacteriales; family Flavobacteriaceae; genus UBA7446. The sequence continues at coordinate 6,083 of CATAMV010000090.1, read as the reverse complement.
GGTTTCAGCGTGAGATACAAAAAGGGCATGTTAATTTAGTGGTTTACGAACTGCCTAGAGACATCAGTCTAGATTGGGAAAACCCATTACAAGAGGTTATTCGCGTTCGTGATTCTGTGGGAAAAGCGTTTGTACCGGGAAGACTTGAAGGGACACATTTAATTACAGAAGAAGCCTATGAACCGTACGTGTATTACACTAAAGTAGGTGGAATTTCAGCCATTGAAACTCGGGGAACTTGGGAGGTAAAAGGAGATTTTATGGCAGGACCCTTTGTACAGTATTTACTAGACGACAAGCAAAATAACCGATATTTAGTGATGGAAGGATTTGTATTTGCTCCATCAACAGCAAAGCGCGACTATATATTTGAAACAGAGGCGATTATACGTTCGATAGAACGCATAAACAAAGATTAACTTTCTTGCTTATCGTTGTCTTTCTCTTCTTCTTTGGTGGCGTTTTTAAATTCTTTGATTCCAGTTCCAAGCCCTTTCATTAGCTCGGGGATTTTTCGGCCGCCAAACAACAACAAAACAACTAAGGCAATTAAAAGAATTTGAACAGGACTTATTGCAAAAAACATAATTTGTATTTTTAACAAAGGTAACAAAGTAAATGGATTTAGTTCACCCGCGATTTAGTACAAATCAACTACCTATCTTTGCAGTCAATGGATAACAAGAAGAAAAAAAAGTCAACTTTTTGGAGACGCTGGCGTGCCACATACCGGTTTGTTATTTTTCATGATGAAACTTTTGAGGAGCGCTTTTCCTATAAACTCAACCGGCTTAATGTTTTTCTTGTTGTCAGCATATCTGTTGTGTTGCTAATTGCCGCCACTTTTTTGGTGATTTCACAGACACAACTAAAGGAATATATTCCAGGGTATGATTCTTCGGAACTACGCCGACAGGCAATTCGAAACAACGACAGGCTTGATTCGCTACAACGAACACTTCAACAAAACCAACGCTATATTGCATCTGTAAACAAAGTATTAAGAGGCGATTTAGACCTCCGGGAGCTGGAGACTCAACGGCAATTTGACTCCTTGCAAATTGACACCGTCTTTGTAGATTTTCCAACCTCAAAGGCAGACTCATTGCTTCGTGCGGATGTTGCAAAAGACGACAAATACAACGTTTTGGATTCTGCCAACCAAACCATTCCGTTTGTGTTATTTCCCCCCATAACAGGGACCATCAGCCAAGGCTATGACGCTAGTGTAGAACACTATGCAGTAGACATTGTTGTTCCTCGAAACACGCCTGTTAAGGCAGCTGCTGAGGGAAACGTGATTTTTGCTGGTTGGACAACAGAAACAGGCCATGTAGTTATTATATCTCACCCGTACAATATACTTTCGGTTTATAAGCACAATGCTTCCTTAAATGTACGTCAAGGTGATGCTGTTGACCCTGGACAAGTCATAGCTATAGCAGGAAATTCAGGCACCATGACTACCGGGCCGCACCTTCACTTTGAACTTTGGAGCGATGGTTATGCCTTAAACCCAGAGGAATTTATTGAATTTGAACAATGAGCATAAAACAACGTATTGCAAAGCAGTGGGCAAAACGCATGGTAAAAACCACAAAGCAGTGGGCAGATAACCCTGTTAGAACCCAAAACAAGGTCTTACGCGATTTGATAAAAACAGCAAAGAACACTGCTTTTGGACGCGACCATGATTTTGAAAGCATTAAAAATTATGATGACTTTAAGTATCGAGTCCCCATTAATGATTACGAAGGATTACGCCCCTATGTAGATCGAATGGTAGCCGGAGAGCCAGATGTGCTTTGGAAAGGAAAACCGTTATATTTTTCTAAGACATCGGGAACCACCTCAGGGGTAAAATATATTCCTATTTCAAAAGAGTCGATGCCCACGCATATTAAGACCGCACAAAACGCGTTGTTTCACTATATTCATAATTCAGGTAATGCCTCATTTGTGGATGGGAAAATGATATTCTTGCAAGGCAGCCCGATACTCACGAAAACCAATGGCATAGACACGGGCCGTTTGTCTGGTATTGTAGCACATTATGTTCCTTATTATTTGCAAAAAAACCGAATGCCCTCTTGGCAAACAAACTGCATAGACGATTGGGAGCAAAAGGTTGATGCTATAGTAGCAGAAACACGCAATCAAGACATGCGACTCATAAGCGGCATTCCACCGTGGGTTAAAATGTATTTTGAGCGGTTGAAAGACAAGTCTGGGAAGTCTATTTCGAAACTTTTTCCCAATTTTTCGTTGTTTGTATATGGGGGTGTGAATTACGAGCCATACCGAAATGTTTTAGAGGAGTTGATGGGGAAAAAGGTAGATAGCGTAGAGCTATATCCTGCTTCTGAAGGTTTTATTGCTTTTCAAGACCAACTAGACCAAAAGGGCATGCTGTTACAATTAGACTCAGGAATTTTTTATGAGTTTGTGGAAGCAGATAAAGCACACGAAGAAAACCCGCCTCGAATTTCATTAGCGGGAGTAAAAAAAGGAGTGAATTACGCCATCATCCTAAACACCACTGCGGGACTTTGGGGGTATAACATTGGCGACACGGTTGAGTTTGTAAGCCTTAAGCCGTATCGGGTAATTGTATCGGGTAGAATCAAACATTTTATTTCGGCCTTTGGAGAACATGTCATAGGCAAAGAGGTAGAGCAGGCGATGAAAAATACAGTAAAAAAGCATCGGGCACATGTTTCGGAATTTACGGTGGCACCACAGGTAACTCCAGACAAAGGGTTACCACACCATGAATGGTGGGTTGCTTTTGACAAACCACCCAAAGATTTAGCTACCTTTGCAACAACATTAGACTTAGAGATGCGCCAACAAAACACCTATTATGACGATTTGATTTCGGGAGGTGTATTGCGTCCTTTAGTACTTAGAGCGCTTCCCCCAGAAGCTTTTGAACAGTATATGAAAAGTATTGGAAAATTGGGAGGCCAAAACAAAACTCCTAGATTAACCAATGATAGAAAAATTGCGGATTCGCTTAGTGAATTATTTTGAATATAATAAAACCCAAAAACCTTCGTTTTGCTTGTAGGCAAGCAGAAACACAAAAACTACTATATGAGTACATCAACACCGAAAAAACCAGAAAACGAGGAAATAGACTTAGGCGTTCTATTTAATTCGATTGGTAGGGGAATAACAAAGCTTTTTACTGCTATTGGAAGCGCTGTTGCATTTTTACTGAACACCTTATTAGCATTAGCGATTTTTATACGCAAGCGTATTTTGTATTATATGATTGCTTGTGGGGTGGGATTATTATTAGGGGTCGCGACTGAACTTGTTTCTAACCCGACTTTCAAGGCAACTGCAACTTTAGAGCCCTATTTTGATAGTTCAAGACAGTTATATAGTAATGTAGCGTACTTAAACGACCTTGCGTCACAAAAAGATTCTGTTCAATTAGGAGCTTTTTTTGACATACCTGTGCGCGATGCGGCAACATTATCCGCCATAACAATTGAGCCCTTTTTATCTGAGACACGTTTACTGCAAGAGTACAACAGTTATGTGATTCAATTAGACTCATTGGTGGCCGCTGAAATAACGTTTAACGACTATTTAGAACAAATAAATGACTTTGAAAGAAAAATACATGTACTAACCGTTGAGTCCTCGAAACAAGATATTTTTGGTTCTATGCTAAATCCATTGATAAGATCAGTTTCTGATGTACCCTATTTTAAAGACCAACAAAAAACGCTTTTGAACAACCTTGAATTAAGTGATTCAATTACGCAAATATCCATAGTACAAACCGACTCGCTGTTATCCTTATTTGAGGAGGTGCGAATTGTGGAGGCAAATAAAGAGTTTTCAAACGGTACTAACCTGTATATGTCAGAAAAGGCCGAAAACAATACAGAAATATCATTGTTGAACAGAAAAATCATGCTTACAGATGAATTAAAGTCTATTCGCACAGCAAAACTAAAAGCAACAAACGTTGTTGATGTTATCGCAGCATTTCCAAAAGTTGGCTATCTAGACGCCTCCTTTTGGAAAAACAGAAAGCTGCAGGGAATTTTAGCAGGATTTATTATACTCTCCCTGTTCTATATTGTCTTGTATTTTGATGCATTTATTTCTTCGAAAAGCAACGCATAATGAACGTTCTTATTACAGGCGGTGCAGGTTTTATAGGCGCGCATGTAGTCAAACATTTTGTTATTGACAAAGCGTATCACGTTTTTAACTTAGATAAGCTTACGTATGCTGGAAACCTCAACAACCTTGTTGGCATAGAAGAAAACGAGAACTACACGTTTATTCGTGGTGATATTACAGACTCGGATTTTATCCAAAAACTTTTTAAAAAACACCACTTTACACATGTTGTTCACTTGGCTGCAGAGTCGCATGTGGATCGTTCCATTACAGATCCGTTTGTGTTTGCCAAAACCAATATTTTAGGCACATTAAACCTGCTACATAGCTTTAAAACAACACATCAATCGGGGGGGTTGTTTTATCACATTAGTACAGATGAAGTGTATGGGACACTTGGCAAAACAGGGCTTTTTACAGAAACCTCTCCGTATCAACCCAATTCTCCTTATGCCGCATCAAAGGCAAGCTCTGATCATTTTGTTCGGGCCTATGCCGAAACCTATAAGCTGCCTGTACTAATATCGAACTGCTCCAATAATTATGGCCCAAATCAGTTTCCAGAAAAGTTTATCCCTGTTTGTATTCAAGCGATTGTGAACAACAAAAACATCCCCATCTATGGTGACGGAAATTATACCCGCGATTGGCTTTATGTAGCAGATCATGCAGCAGCAATAAAAACCATTTTGGAAGAAGGAAACCCTGGAGAAACCTATAATATTGGGGGTCTAAATGAATGGAAAAATATTGATTTGGTAAAAGTTTTGATTCGGGAAACCGATAAGGCACTCGGCAGACCTGAAGGCGCTTCGTTACCTTTAATCACGTTTGTCAAAGACCGCCCTGGTCATGATAAGCGTTACGCCATTGACAATGCAAAAATAATGCGTGAGCTTCAATGGAAGCCCGAGCACACTTTTGAAGAAGGAATTGTAAAAACCATTGATTGGTATTTGTCAAATCAAGCATGGATAGATGATATTCTTGACGGCTCATATCAAAATGTTACTTTTAACACATGAAAGGAATTATACTAGCAGGTGGTTCAGGAACACGACTTCATCCGATCACATTATCGGTGAGCAAACAGTTGATGCCCGTTTATGATAAGCCGATGATATACTATCCGTTATCAACGCTTATGAGCGCTGGAATTCGGGAAGTTTTGATTATTTCTACGCCAAAAGACCTTCCGCTTTTTGAACGCTTATTAGGCGACGGCAGTCAGTTGGGATGTTCGTTTTCTTATGCCGTTCAGCCCGAACCAAAGGGATTAGCACAGGCTTTTTTAATAGGAGAATCCTTTATTGGCAATGACTCAGTCGCACTCATTTTAGGAGATAACATCTTTTACGGAACTGGCCTTCAAACAACATTACAAAACTGTACAACTCCAACCGGCGGAACCATTTTTGCATATGAGGTCCAAGACCCTGAACGTTATGGTGTAGTAGCGTTTGACACGTCAGGCAAAGCAACATCACTAGAGGAAAAGCCTGAAAACCCAGCTTCGAAATTCGCTGTTCCTGGGATTTATTTTTATGATAACGAGGTTATTTCGATAGCGAAAAACATAGCTCCAAGTGCTCGCGGAGAGTTGGAAATCACGGACGTGAATAAAGTCTATTTGGAGCAAAACAACCTTCAGGTACAGGTACTGGACAGCGGAACGGCATGGTTAGACACAGGCACATTTACCTCGCTTATGCAAGCAGCGCAGTTTGTGCAAGTACTGCAAGAGCGTCAAGGCATACGGATAGGCGCCATTGAGGATGTAGCACTTCAAATGGGCTATATAAATCAAAAGCAATATAAAACCCTAATGGAACCCTTTATTAAAAGTGGCTACGCAAAACAGTAAGTATGCAGATAGAAGAAACAAAACTTAGCGGCTGTTTGTTGATATCTCCCAAAATTTTTGCTGACGAACGCGG
>CATAMV010000089.1 GCA_949487855.1 Bacteroidota bacterium | reverse complement strand
CCACGGGCACCTGTTGAGGTGGAGAGTAAAAACATGGGTTTACCACACCAAATAGGCTTCTCTAATCTAGAAATCCAATCAAATATATTTTTAAAAGCTGTGGTATAAGCACCGTTATGCTCGGCAAATGAAATAACGATACCATCGGCTGCTTTTAGGGCTGCTTTAAAGTCGTGTGCTTTTTGTGGAATGCCCGCTTTTTCTCGATCTGTGCTGTATAAAGGCATCTCAAAGTCGTTTAAATCTATGAGATTAACGTTTGCGTTGGGAACGTTTTGCGCAGCAAAATGTGCCAACTTTTTATTGATAGAGTTTAGGTTTGAACTTGCACCAAAGGCAACAATGTTGGGCATAGCTTTATTTTTTGGCTAAGATAATCAACTTCAGATGAAGCGTGATTATATTTAAGGAATAGAAATTTTAGCCAAAAACGCAGCGTATTTTCGAGTTTTTTCAGACGTAATCCAAAACGTTTTTCCGTCGATTATAGAAACGGCCTCAATTTGTGCACCATTAAAATCAAGATCATATTGCTTGATTTTCGCATCGGCTATGGCAGATAACGAAAAATTGTTGATGACAAATAAATGTTGGTTTTCGTCTTTTTGATATCCAGTTAGTGCCAATGTTTTACTTTCTTGGTGGTAATCTGCTCCTGTGATCAATGAACCAACAGGCAAAGACCCCATTTTTGTTGCAGCTCCTCCCATTGTTGGAATTGCATAAACTTCGGAAGTAAGCGAACTCCTATTCTTGGTAAAAACCACTATTTTATCTTCTACATAAACAATACCTTCAGCGTCAAAAGGCGTAGCTTGTTGGAAACCAAAATTATCTTGTTCTGGATAATGAAAGGGAATGGAATCTAAGGCAGTAGCACCTCCATTACTTAAGTCCAGTTCCAATAGGTATAGGTTTTTTCGGGTTCCAAAATTATTTCCCATATCGGTAACAATCATATTACCGTTGACGATTGTCATGTCCTCCCAGTCAATATTTGTTTTGTTAGTTGCTCTTTCTTCGAGGAGTTTTCCTTTGGTGCTTATGGCGTATAGTACGGCTTCGTTTCCAGAATCGTTGAGTGTCCAAAGCGTATCATTAAGGGAAGCAAGTCCCGAGGTCTCCTCCAGAATTTCAGGTAGATTGAATCTTTCTACAGTCATTTCTGTACGTTCTTCGTTTCCAGAATTGTTTCCAGATTCGCAAGCTGTCAACGCTACAAAAACGAAAAAAGTAAATACTATTCTCATGGAATTAAGTGCTGTTGAATATTTGACCAATTTACGTATTTAAAATTCTGCGGTTCGTTACCATTTTCGCCGTCTTGTACAATCATTAGTCCATTTGGAAATGTTGACGTTTTCAGGCTAGATACTTCAAGTCCGTCGGTTTCTTGAACCCCATCAACAATACCGTCTTTTATTTGAATGATATTTTTCAATTTCAAACTTTTTCTATCAATAAACGCATAGGCATTTGATCCTTGTACGGACATGACAATCCAACCACTTCCGTCTTCATTTTCACGAAGCGCAAGTCCTTCAAAATCGGGTTTTAGCTTCTCTTTATCAACCTTTAAAATCATGGTTTTTTCATCCGCTTGCCAGGGCAAAGCGTTTAGCTGCCAAAGACCTATTTCCTCCTCAGCGACATATAATTTTTTATTCATTGGATCGATTACAAGTCCTTCTACGGTTTTGCCAAATTTTAGTTTACGGACCAATGCTATACGTACTTTTTTGCCTTGTAATCCAACTTGGTATTGCCAAACCTTTCCCTTCTTGGTGCTTACTATTATATAAGGCTGCTCGTCAAGGTAAGTCGTAATGCCATACACTTCTTTAAGTGGCATTTCAATATCTTGAATTTCAGTAAGAGAACCATCAGGATTTAGAAACGCAAAGGTTATGGTTTCTTGTCTTCTGTTTGAGGCGCAAATCAGTGGCAAGTCGTTTTTGAGTATATCGTTAGCAACAAAATGCGCTACATTATTTGGTCTACCTACTGGATATTGGTGTAGTTTTTTGCCTTGTAGATTGTAGGTGATTAGCCCATATTTTTTATCTGTAGCCACCACAATGGATGTTGTAGCGTCATTTGGATTTTCCCAAATACAGAT
>CATAMV010000088.1 GCA_949487855.1 Bacteroidota bacterium | reverse complement strand
TTGCCAAAATACAGTTTATTTCCAATTCGGATTTTACGTGCAGGATCAACCAACACATCCCAAAGGCGTTGTTCTTTGTTTAGTTCTCTAAGTAAAAAAACTTCAATTTTAGCTCCTGTTTTTTCTTTGTTCCCAATCAGTCTCGCGGGAAAAACTTTGGTATTATTAAGCACCATAACATCTCCTTCATCAAAATAGCTGGTGATGTCTTTGAATTGCTTGTGCTCAATGGTTTGCGTTTCGCGATGCAACACCATAAGCTTGGATTCGTCGCGGTGCTCAGCTGGATTCTCGGCTAATAGATCATCGGGGAGATTAAAATTAAAGTGTGAGAGTTTCATATAGTATTAAGAAAGGCGCAAATATACTATCTGAAAAGGGGGGTTGTCAAGGATTTTGGCTTTTTATTTGACTTAAATAACAGAAAATCCCAAACTACGAAGATCATCCCAAAAAGTTGGGTATGATTTACTCACCACATCTGCGTCATTTATGGAAATGGGAACCTTAATTCCCAAGGGGGCAAATGCCATTGCCATACGGTGATCGTGATAGGTGTCAATCGCAACTCCTTCGTTGATAGGGTTTTTACGTGCTGCCAAATGCAAAGATTCGTTGGTTACTCGAATGTCTGCGCCCAACTTACTAAGTTCTGTATCAAGTGCCACCAAACGGTCTGTTTCCTTAATTTTCAGCGTATGCAGCCCCGTTAAATCGCAAGAAATACCCAATCCAAAACAAGTTACAGCAATGGTTTGTGCAATATCAGGTGCTTTAACCAGGTCGAGTGTTATGCGGGGCTGGACGGTCCCGTTGTTTTTCAGGTGCAAGGTATTGCCATCAAAGCTTGAGGACACACCCATTTGCGTATAGATTTCCACCAAAACGCTGTCGCCTTGCAAGCTATCGGAAACGTAATTTTTTATGGAAATCTGTGCGTTGTCTGCCAAAGCAGCCATGCTAAAATGATAAGATGCCGAACTCCAATCGGACTCCACTTCAACTGTTTTGGTTGCAATTTTATCTTGCGGAAAAACTTGAATGGTTTGACCTTCAAATTTTGCCTGAACACCCACTTTTTGCAATAACGAGCACGTCATGTTGATGTATGGAATAGATGTAATCTCACCTACCAAACGAATCGTTAATCCTTTTGGTAAATTGGGTGCAATAAGCATTAAAGAGGTAATGTATTGGCTACTCACATTGGCAGCTAGTTCTACGCTATCAACTGTAATTTTTTTACCCGAAATGCGCAACGGCGGATAGCCTTCATTTTTGACATATTCAATATCAGCGCCAATGGCGCGCAATGCGTCTACTAAAATTTTAATAGGACGTTCCTGCATGCGTTTTGACCCTGTTAAAATCTTTTTTACACCAGCAGTAGTCGCAAAATAGGAGGTCAAAAAACGCATAGTCGTTCCTGCATGGCCAATATCAATTGTTTCTTGTGCAGATGACAAGCCGCGCGTCATGGCTTGCGTGTCATCAGAATTTGATAAGTTTTGAAGCTCCAGTTCCGGAAATAATGCTTGAAGGATAAGCAAGCGATTTGACTCACTTTTTGATCCCGTAATGGTACAGTTTCCTGAAAGTTGTTGCGATGGATGCGTTAGGCGCAAGGTGCTCATGAACGAAGTTTTGGATTGTTATGATGACGCTCGTGGTCACGTTGGGTTTTGATTTCTAATTTGCGATCAAAAGCTGCTTGTAAATCGGTATTGGTTTGATTTGCCAAACACAATAACACAAAAAGTACATCGGCAAGTTCTTCGCCTAAGTCCTTACCCTTGTCACTTTCTTTTTCGGACTGCTCGCCATATCTACGTGCAATAATACGGGCAACTTCCCCAACCTCCTCGGTAAGCTGTGCCATATTGGTGAGTTCGTTGAAATAACGTACGCCATGGGTTTTAATCCATGCATCTACAGCTTTTTGTGCATCTTGAATGTTCATAAATCTCTATTTTTTGAATCCATTATAATCGTCACGGGACCATCGTTTACCAAATCTATTTGCATATCTGCACCAAAAATACCGCACTGCACGGGTTTTCCCATTGTCAAAGCCGCTTTTTCTAAAAACATTTCATACAACGGCACTGCAATATCGTGTTTTGCTGCTTCGCTATATGAGGGTCTGTTCCCTTTTTTGGTTTGCGCAAAAAGGGTAAACTGACTAACCACGAGCAGCTCTCCGCCAACATCAAGAATACTTTTATTCATCACGTCGTTTTCATCATTGAAAATGCGCATGTTTACTATTTTTTGTATCAACCAATCTACATCTTCCGAAAGGTCTGTGTGGGTAATGCCCAACAACACAACAAGTCCGTTGCCAATACGCTGCACATGCATTTGATTTGCGGTAACTTGTGCTTTTGAAACACGTTGTATTACAGCTCTCATACGTCCCAAAAATCTGTTCGATACTGCGCCTCGTCGCCTGCCATTATTTGCGCATAGCTTTTGTATCGTGAAGGGGCAATATCCCCCGACGCTACTGCAGCCTTAATCGCACATTTGGGCTCTTCAAGGTGAAGGCAGTTGTTAAACTTGCAGTTTTCTTTACGTTCAAAAAATTCACGGAAATAATCGCCAATTTCTTCTTGTTCCATATTGACTATTCCAAAACCACGAATACCCGGTGTGTCAACTATTCGCGCACCAAAATCCAAATCATGCATTTCAGCAAAAGTGGTGGTGTGCTGCCCTTGAGCGTGCTGCGCAGAGATTTCTGCTGTTTTGATATTTAGCCCTGGTGCTAAGCTGTTGATGAGCGTAGATTTCCCCACACCGCTATGCCCCGAAAGCATACAGGTTTTTCCTTTCATCCAATCCTTGACACTATCCAAATTGACGCCTTTTAAGGCAGAAATCTCCAAACAAGTGTAACCAATATCGGCATACATTTCTTTTAACGCTTGAATTTGTTTTGACTCATCGTCGCTATAGGTGTCTTCCTTATTGAACAACAACACCGTTTCAATTTCATAGGCTTCGGCAGTAGCCAAAAAACGATCAATAAAGGCAGGGTAGGTTACAGGATTGTTGAACGTAACCAACAAAAATGCGCGGTCGATATTGGCTGCAATAATGTGAATTTGCTTGGACAGATTCACAGACTTACGGACGATATAGTTCTTGCGCTCGTGAATACTAGTAATCACACCTTGCACGCCGTCTTGCGTGTCTTTAATGGTAGCATCAACGACATCGCCCACGGCAACAGGACTGGTGCTTGTTAGGCCTTCAATGCGGAACTTACCCTTGATGCGACAGGGGATTAGATTCCCCTGGGCATCTTTTATGTGATACCAACTACCCGTTGATTTGTACACGACTCCTGTCATACAGCCAAATTAACGGATTTTTGGTTTATATGCATTAACCGTTAATAATCTTGTCTTGGTGATTTATTGATTCTTGGTGAATCGCCTTAAAAATTCTAAGGATAAACTCTTCACTAAGCCCTTTTTCATCTCCGTCTAAAATCATTTTGCCCAAAATTTCATTCCAACGCTTCGATTGCAATACCGCCACGTTGTGCGACTTTTTCAGTTCTCCGATTTCATTGGCCACTTTCATACGCTTACTTAAGCTTTCCAACAAACCAGCATCAATAACATCAATTTGCGTACGCATGGTATTCAGTTTGTTTTTGTAATCGGCATCATCATCGGTTTCTTTGCGGATTTTCAAATCATCCATCATTTGAACCAAGGTGTCTGGTGTAATCTGCTGCGCAGCATCACTCCATGCATTGTCCGGATCCCAGTGTGTTTCAACCATCAATCCATCAAAGTTTAAATCCAATGCTGTTTGGCAAATGTCTTGAAGGATATCTCGACGGCCAGCAATATGCGACGGATCACAAATAAGCGGTAAATCAGGGAAGCGGTTTTGCAGTTCCACTACGATTTGCCACTCTGGATTGTTGCGGTATTTTGTTTTCTCATAGGCAGAAAATCCTCTGTGGATAACCCCAAGGTTTTTGATGTTAGCGGTGTATAATCGCTCAATACCACCCAGCCAAAGCGATAAATCTGGATTTACAGGGTTTTTTACCAATACAATTTTATCTGTACCTTCAAGCGCATCGGCTATTTCTTGCACAATAAACGGACTAACCGTTGAGCGTGCGCCAATCCACAACACATCTATGTCGTGCTCCAATGCGAGTTGTACGTGGGCGCGGTTGGCAACTTCCGTACAAGTCATCAGTCCTGTTTCTTCCTTAACGCGTTGAAGCCATTTTAGACCAATAGCACCAACCCCCTCAAAGTTTCCGGGTCGCGTTCGTGGTTTCCAGATACCTGCACGATAAGCTGTTACGTCTGTGTATTTCAGTTGGTGTGCAATTTTTAGTACTTGCTCTTCTGTTTCAGCACTACAAGGTCCTGCAATTACGAGCGGATGATCAAGCTCAAAATCGTTGAGCCATTGGCGCATTTTCGGGTTGTTTTCCATGGTTGTATTTATTTGTGTTTTAAAATTGATTTTATTCTATTAATATCTTTCATTTCAGTAAGCAGCTCTTCAACTGCTTCAGCCTCAAGTTTTGCTTTAAATGCATTCAGGTTGGAAATGTACTCATTTAGTGTTTCCAAAACGTTATCCTTGTTTTGTATAAAAATGGGCATCCACATTTCCGGTGAACTTTTAGCAAGGCGTACCGTGGACGCAAATCCACTACCTGCCATATCAAAGATGTTTTGCTCGTCGGTTTCTTTTTCCAAGACCGTTTTTCCAAGCATAAATGAGGTGATGTGCGATAAATGCGACACATAAGCAATATGCCTGTCGTGCGCAACGGGGTCCATATGACGCACCACCATGTTGAGTTCTTTTAAAAGATTTTCGGCGCGTTGCAACAAATCTGGGCGGGTGCGTGTTGCTTCACAAAGCATCATCGTCTTACCGTCATACAAATTTGGAATAGCCGCATCGGGACCTGAAAATTCAGTACCCGCAATGGGGTGAGCTGCCAAAAACTGATCGCGTTTTGGGTGTGTGGCTACCGCTTCGCAAATGGCTGTTTTCGTCGATCCGAAATCCACCACCAAGGTATTCTCGCCTACCTTATCTAAAATTTGCGGAAGCAGCTTTGTAATTGCTTCAACGGGAATAGAAACAAACACCATATCCGCATTTTCAATGCTGTCTAATGTGCCTTTTTGATGAATAAGCCCGAGCGCCATAGCACGGTCAAGCGTGGTCTCTTTTCGGCTGATGCCTTCCAAAAGCACGTTTGGGTAAAAGCGTTGTAAATCCAACGAAAGCGACCCGTTCATTAATCCGATCCCTACAAAACTGACTTTCATAACGTAATTCGGTTTAATGCTTCTTTAATTCTCTCTTCGGAAACGCAAAGCGAAAAACGGATATAACCTTCGCCTGCCGTACCAAATATGGTTCCGGGTGCAATAAAAATACCATGCTCGTGCAACAAGGCATCAATATAGGTTTCGCTGTCTGCTGCGCCTTCGGGCAATTTTGCCCAAACAAACATACCGGCGGTATCTTTTTGGTAGGTGGTATTAAGCGCATCTGCGATTTTCCACACCCACTCACGACGTTTTTGGTATACGTCATTTATTTGCGCAAACCAGTCTGAGCGTTGGTTTAAGGCTGCCATAGCGCCTTGCTGAATGCCAAAAAACATCCCTGAGTCCATATTGCTTTTAACCTTTAACACCTGTGTGATTAGGTCTGCATTTCCGCATACCATTCCCACGCGCCAGCCTGCCATATTGTACGCCTTGCTTAACGATTGAAACTCCAACGCAACCTTATCTGCCCCTTCAACAGCGAGTAAACTTAGCGGGGTGTCGCTAAGAATATGCGCATAGGGATTATCGTTGATAATAAGGATATCGTGTTTGGTTGCAAATGCAATCAATTCCTTGAAAATATCAAACGTGGCTTTTGCTCCCGTAGGCATGTGTGGGTAGTTGATCCACATCAATTTTAC
>CATAMV010000087.1 GCA_949487855.1 Bacteroidota bacterium | reverse complement strand
TAATTCGGCTTGTTGGGGTTTGTCTTTTTTGCCTTGCCACGGACGTTTGGTGCGATGTGGAGATACCAAAACCCATTCTCCCGTAAGTATATTTTTTCTTCTGTGAGGGGTGTTATTTAAATCCATGGCTGCTATGATTTAACAATTTCAACTCCGTTAGAGGTAGCTACCAAAATAGCTGTTAAGTCTAAATCAAACTGTTTTTTATATGCTTTTGCAGCCATATCCATAAACTCATTGACAAAACCTTCTTCAACCAAGTTTATGGTACATCCCCCAAATCCGCCACCCATCATATGGCTTCCAACAACTTGAGTGAATTTTTTAGAAAAATCAACCAAAAAGTCTAACTCTACACAGCTCACCTCATAGTTTGTAGAAAGCCCTTCGTGGGTTTGATACATGAGCGCGCCAAACTCTTTGATGTTTCCGTTTTGTATAAGATTTGCCGCATTCAGTGTTCGCGCATTTTCACGCGACACATAAAGCGCACGCTGATATACATTGCCTTCAAGTTTTCCTTTGTATGTTTCTATGATTGACTCGGGCACTTCTGCTAAAAATTTATATTCGGGATGGTCTTTTTGTATCGTGCTTAGTGCGCGTTCGCATGCTGCTCTGCGGCTGTTGTACTCACTAGACGCTAGGTTATGTGATACGTTGGTGTTAAGCAGTAGTATTTTGTAAGGAGCAAATTCCGCATCAATAAGCTTGCAGTCTAAGGTTTCACAATTGAGTAAAAGCAGCTTATTTTCTTTGCCCATGGTCACTGCAAACTGATCCATGACACCGCATTTGGTTCCTACAAAATTGTGCTCTGCCATCCTTGATATTTCAATGAGTTCTAAGTCAGAAAGCTCTAAATCAAATAAGGCATTAAGCCCTTTTGCAACCCCACATTCTAATGCGGCAGAGGAACTAATACCTGCTCCTATGGGCAGCTCACTCGAAATAATACAATACAAACCCCGCTAATTTTCCAGGGCGTGCTTTTTGAATGCCATCTACAACTCCCAAAACATAGTTTTCCCAATGGGTGTCGCTTATTGTAAGCGGTTGTTCAATATCAAAAGTAAAGGCACCCCCATCTTCTGAGTTTACCCTACAAATGCTAGTGTCCTTTTTGCGAAACCACATGGTAACTTTTCGGTCAATGGCTGCGGGCAATACGTGTCCGCCGTTATAGTCAATATGTTCTCCAATTAGGTTTATTCTTCCTGGAGATTTTACAATTATATCAGCTTCGGAATGTTTTATTGTCATCAGTTATTCTTGTTCTTTTACCTGAAACTTAAACCAAGTTTCACTCGTAAAAGTTTCATTTGGGTTTAAAATAGTTGATGGAAATTCCACTTGATTTGGTGCGTTTGGAAATTGTTGTGTTTCTAAACAAAAACCAGATCTAGCTTCATAAAAACCTCCGGTTTTTGATGGAATAGTTCCGTCTAAAAAGTTTGCAGTGTAGAGTTGCATGCCTGGTTGATCCGTATAAACTTCCATTAACCTACCACTACCAGGATGATATACACGAGCTACCTTTGATAGTTCTTTGGAGTCAAATACCCAGCAATGATCATATCCTTTACCTATTTCAAGCTGTGCATTTTCGACTGCAATATCTTTTCCAATGGGTTTGGGGTTTTGAAAATCGAAAGGCGTGTTTTTTACTTTTTCAAGTGTTCCAACTGGAATCTGATTTTGGTTTATGGGTAAATATTGTGAGGAGTTAATTTGTAATTCGTGATCTAGAATATCGTTTGAAAAATCCCCTGATAAATTAAAGTAGCTGTGTTGTGTCAGGTTTAGAATTGTTTTTTTATCTGTGGTTGCTTTGTAGCCAACTTTTAAGGTGTTGTCCTGAGTAAGCGTATAGGTAACGGTAACATGCAAGTTTCCGGGATACCCTTCTTCCATATCTTCAGATAGGTAATGAAGCGTAACGCCAACTCCGTCTTCGTGTTCAAAGGGACTAACATCCCACAGAACTTTATCAAAACCCACGATTC
>CATAMV010000086.1 GCA_949487855.1 Bacteroidota bacterium | reverse complement strand
TTTGATGTTTGTTAGTATTCATTAGAATATTAATGTAAAGTTATCCATTCGTTTACTAACTCCTCTGATGAAACATATGTAATAAATGCACTATCATATTCTCCGTTTGAGTATGGTGTCCCATTATAGAAAAATTGACCTCCACTATAGTTGTTTCCACTTGTATCCATTCCCCATGTGTAACAGGGAGGCATTCCACATCCAGAATTTTCTTCTGTGAGTTGAATTGTATAAAGATTTCCACTGATTACGTCAACGCCACTAATCCCAAATTCAATCCATTCTTGATTTGAATTAGTTAAATTATATGAAGTTTCAAATAAAACAGTTCCGTTAACTCCTTCCCCTTCAATAATTTTGAATGACAATGAAATGGACTCCATCATAACTGAAAGTGGTAGTTTTACTAATGTTAATTCCCCAGTAGCACTTGAGGTAAAACTTTGCGCCCTATTTTCTCCACCTCCATTATTTATTGTTAAGTGCTGTTGGTCTATTTCTGCAGGTAATTGTTTTTCATAGTTTTGAAATCCTTGAAATTCATTAACATCAACATTATAAATCATCATTCCACTTGAAGCAACAATCTCGTCTCTTTGAGCAGTTGTCAACATTGGTAATTGAAAAGCCAACGAGGATGTTGGGGTATCAGTTAAATCACTATAACTCCCACTAAAAGAGTTTACATTGCTATCCACATAATTTTTTGTTGCCACATCTTGGTTATCTGTAGGATCTGCTACATTTTTAACCTGATTGTTCTCTACACTTACAGTTCCATTTAATTGGATATCACCTTCACTTTGTGAATCTCTAACAAAACGAACTGATGCCGCATGCGTTGCACCCTCATTGTGACTGTAAATATGAGCAAATCTATAATCAAATCTTTTATGCCACAATCTATTGCTACCAAAATATGTAGATGTCCAAAATCTAGCTTCCGAACCAAAGCCAGAAAAAACATTATTTAATATAGAACCGAAAGGCAAAGCTTTAAAACCACTTAAATTATTTAAAGTTAAATCATTACCAATGGCTCCATCAGCAGTCCAATTAGTCCAACTATCATTCGAGGACATCGATTTAGCTATTTTATTTCCTGTAGTAGTACCATCATAATTATAGCCATTGGCTATGAGGTAGTTTTCAAGTATTATCCATTCAGCATCACTTGGGACATGCCAGCCCTCTGGAGCAAATTCTTTATTTGGAGTATTAGGGTCTGAATCGTGAATACCCGCTACTGCGTACCAGTTATACAGTTTCCCTTTTGTTGGGTCATTGTCGTAATAGCACCAAGCGCCTGTCGTGAGGTTTGCCCATACTGAAGCGTCTGTTACTTGTGGAATTTCAGTCCCATCACGGTATGTCTCCACCTTGGCGTTTTCTATAGTCCAGTCTTGTGTGCCGTAGTTTATCCATTCAAACGAGTTATTCTCTTGGTCAGTCGCTGTTCCGCTTGCATAACGCTGTTCGCCTTGCGCAGCTCCAGTGAATGGAAAAATAAGAAAGCTAATACTGAAGGTTAATAAAATTCGTTTCATTGCTTGATGATCTTAAATGATTGTGTTTTGTTTTCTGTTTTTACTTGTAGGATATAGTTTCCACGTGACAGCGTACTCATGTCTATTTGGGATTGATTTGTGCTGCGTACTTTTCTGCCCATAAGGTCAAAGAGTTCCGCTTTTGAGTTTGTGTCTGTTTGGATGTAAATACGATCGGCGGTT
>CATAMV010000085.1 GCA_949487855.1 Bacteroidota bacterium | reverse complement strand
GTAGATGATAATATTGGTCGTGTGTTAACATATTTAGATGAAAATAATTTAGCAGAGAACACAATCATTGTTTTGACTTCTGATCAAGGGTTTTATTTGGGCGATCACGGATTTTTTGATAAACGTTTTATATACGAAGAATCCTTACGAATGCCCTTTATGGTGAAATACCCCAAAGGCGTAAAACCCGGTACTGTAAATGAAGATATCGTCTCTAATATTGATTTTGCGCCTACCTTATTAGACATGGCCGGTATTGAAACGGATCAAGAAATGCAAGGAAAAAGTTTTAAACCGCTTTTGGAAGGAAAAACACCTAAAGATTGGCAAAAAGGGATGTATTACCACTACTACGAATTCCCTTACTGGCATCATGTGCAACCACACTATGGCATTAGAACTCAAAAATATACGTTAGCGCATTTTTACTACAATATTGATGTGTGGGAATTATATGATTTAGAAAAAGATCCTGAACAAATGAATAACATTATTGCAGATGCACAATATGCAGATGTTATTGTTGAGCTCAAAGGGGATCTCAAAGCTTTGATGGCCAAATATGAAAACGACAAATCATTGGCAGACTTTAGAAAAATAACAGATAAAGACTTTGGTTCGATTGTAGATAAAAAGGACGATGAAACTTCTGTTAGAGATGTGTTGTCAAAATAAAATTTACATCAAGAAGTAACATTGAGCATCTTACACTTGTAGTATTTTATAAGAAGCTTTTCCAGAAAGATTGCATTAAATTCTTAAAGGTTTCTCACTTTCTGCTCCCATTTCCAAGCTGAAGCAACGGCTTGGTCTAAGCTGCGTTTTGTTTTCCAACCTAAAACAGTATTTGCTTTGGTGGTGTCGGCGTAGGCGGCAATAACATCACCTTGTCGGCGCTTCCCAATTTCATACGTTAACTTTTTTCCCGAAACACGCTCAAAACTTTGAATTACTTCCAGTACGCTACTTCCTTTACCAGTACCTAAATTAAAGACTTCATAGGCTTCTACACTTTTATTTTCCAAAATACGTTCAAGCGCTACCACGTGAGCCTCTGCTAAATCAACCACATGGATATAATCCCTAACATTCGTGCCGTCTGAGGTAGGGTAATCGTTGCCAAAAACAGTTAGTTTTGGATACAATCCCGCTGCAGTTTGCGTAATAAATGGAACTAAATTCTGTGGTGTTCCCAAGGGTAATTCCCCAATGGCAATAGACGGATGCGCGCCAATCGGATTAAAATAGCGTAAGGAAATCACTCGAAATCCGTCCATGGCGTTTACAGTATCTATCAAAATTTCCTCGCCAATTTGTTTGGTGTTTCCATAGGGTGACATGGCAGGCTTCACAGGTGCATTTTCGTTAATGGGAAGTTCAGTAGCTTCTCCGTAAACGGTACAAGACGAGCTAAAGATAAACGGGATAGGAGATGCAGCTTTTTCAACTTCTGCCAACAAATTCAGCATAGAACCCAAATTATTTTGATAGTACGCCACAGGTTTCTGCACACTTTCGCCAACGGCTTTATATGCCGCAAAATGGATAATTCCCTTAATTTGATGTTGTTCAAACATTTCAGCAACAGCAGTGTCATTTTGCAGGTTGAGCTCGACAAATGCTGGACGAATACCACTAGCCGTTTCTATGCCGTCCAAGACTTCAATAGAAGCGTTAGATAAATCATCAACAATAAGGACTTGATACCCTTTTTCTTGTAAGGCACACACCGTGTGAGAACCAATAAATCCTAAACCACCTGTAACTAAAATCATAAAGCATAATTTAAATACAAAAGTAAAGACAAAGAGGCCAATTTATTGTCCTTCATTAACAATCCAAGCGTTAATTTTATCTTCTAACAACGCCAACGGAATACACCCAGATTCCAGTACAATACGGTGAAACGTACGGATATCAAATGCATCTCCTAGGCTTTGCTCAGCCAAGGTACGAAGCTCCCTAATTTTAAGTTGCCCAATTTTATAGGACAATGCCTGTCCTGGATTTGCCATATAGCGTTCTATTTCAGAAATAATTGCATACTCGGGTTCAGCTTCGTTGGTTAAGGAATACGCAATGGCTTGCTCGCGAGTCCAGCCTTTGGTATGAATACCCGTATCTACTACCAACCGAATGGCACGGTGCATTTCGGCGCTTAACATTCCAAAATATTGATATGGGTCGTCATACAAGCCTAGTTCTGTTCCCAAAGATTCGCAATACAATGCCCAGCCTTCGCCATAGGCGCTGTACCAAAGTGTTTTTCTAAAATCAGGAAGGGATTTATCTTCTTGTTGCAGCGAAATTTGGAAGTGATGACCTGGGATGGCTTCATGTAAAAACAAATCTTCATCTGAGAAAATATTGTATTCTTTTACATTTGGAATCGGTACATAAAACACGCCGGGTCTGGTGCCGTCAAGAGAGCCTGGATTGTAATGCGCTGCCGCTGATTTTTCTCTAAATGCCTCAACCCTACGTACCTCAAACGGGGTTTTGGGCTGCAGTTCAAACAATGCATATACTTTCGCCTTCATCTTGCTGTGAATAGCATTAAAATTGTCAATCACCTGTTGTGGGGCGTCAAAAGGCATTAGTTTTGGCAACGTACGCACATGTTCAAAGAAAGCGTTTAAATCTCCTTTAAAACCCACTTGAACTTTAATGCGTTCCATTTCAATGCGTAAACGCGCAACCTCAGATAGTCCGAGTTGATGAATTTCGTCAGCTGTCATATCCGTGGTGGTGTAAAGTCTGATGGCGTAATTATAGTAATCTTCTCCAAACGAATAAGCATCAAATCCACTACTGTTTCGTCCCGCTTCTAAATAAGTGCTGTCCATAAAATCTGCCAAATCTTGATATATAGGAATGATTTTATTTGTGACCATTTCGGCATAAGATGCTGAAAGACTGTCTTTTTGAGCTGTCGTAAAATTTTCTGGAAAATTTTTGGCAGGCTTATAAAAAATATTTTTATCCAAATCGGGTTCGGTTATTGCTTGAAGTTGCGGTATCACTTTTCGTATCAATGATTTTGGCAGTACAACGTCTTGTGCAATTCCTTCTTTCATTCGTGTTTTTGCACTTTTTAACCACGATATATAATCGTCTACTCGAGAAAGCCAATTGGTGTAATCGGTTACAGTGTTAAACGGCTGTGCACTTGAGCCCGCTGCCAATTGTCCCATGGTGAGCTGAAGCGTCCACATTTGGTTTATGGGAAGCAACTCTGTTGGAAACGCCATACCCATCAAGTTGGTTTCACATTCCCATTGCAACACTTTTTTACTAAGTTGGTCGTTTAGGTTTAAGTCTTTGGTGTCAATTGAATGAAGTGTTTGGAGGGTTTCGGAATAAAAAGCCTTTTGCGATGCAATAACTTCATCGTCAAGGTAGTTTGGCAAGTAGTCGTTATAGCGCATATCGCCTTGAAAGGTTGCCCCAATAGGGTTCATTTCTAACGTCTGCTCGTGATATTCCTGCATAAGCGCGTGAAATTTTTCCTCTGCAGATGGTTGCGTGCAACTAAAAAGAAGTAAAACTATAAAAAGTGAAAAAAAAGAAATTCTCATAAGATTGATTTTGTTATTGCGCTACCGCAGTTGTATTGATTTTTTTGGCTAATGCTTTAGCTTCAGGAATCCAACTTTTCAGGTTGGTAATTCTACGTGTTTCGCTAGGGTGAGTGCTTAAAAACTCGGGTTGTCCTCCTTTTGATTGTGCTTTCATACGCTCCCATAATTTTGGTGCTTCTTCAGGGTTATAGCCTGCAATGGTCATAAGCTCTAACCCAATTTTATCGGCTTCGTTTTCATGCTTCCTGCTAAATGGTAACATACCGCCAAGGCTTGAGCCAATACCATATGCCATCATAATTTGTTGTCGCTTTTGCGCGTCTTGATTTTTGGTAGCCTCAGCGGTAATAATACCACCAGCCTGCTGTACAATCCCAAGGCTCATTCGTTGCGCGCCATGATCGGCTAAGGCATGCGCTACTTCATGTCCCATAATAGCGGCTATGCCATCGGCGTTTGCTGCAATAGGCATAATTCCGGTGTAAAAAACAATTTTTCCGCCGGGCATACACCAAGCGTTTACTTGTTTGTTGTTCACCAAATTATATTCCCAATTGTAATCATTCAGCATGTTAGGCTGTCCTTTGTAATTAAAATAAATCTTTGCAGCACTGGCGATATCCTCCCCAATAGATTTTACTAAATCAGACTCTTTGGTATCAGTAATCACATCGTTTTCACTTAAAAACGAGTTGTATTGTTGTAAAGACATGGCAAAAATTTGCTTGTTGTTGCCAAAAAAGTTGAGGGTTTTTTTTCCTGTAAGTACGTTGGTTTTACAACCAACAAATACTAAAAGTATTGTAATAAAAA
Source organism: Bacteroidota bacterium (assembly GCA_949487855.1). Classification (GTDB taxonomy): domain Bacteria; phylum Bacteroidota; class Bacteroidia; order Flavobacteriales; family Flavobacteriaceae; genus UBA7446. Next base: position 8,960 of record CATAMV010000085.1, on the reverse strand, counting down.
CGGCATAATTTTTTTTCATAATAAAGATTTGATTTTCTAAAAATAAGAAAATAAATCGTTAGGTATGAATTAGGTATTTGCGATAGCGTGCAAATCAGAGATGGTTTCTGAGGGGTTTTCAGACGCAAACACAAAACTACCCGCCACAAGTACATCAGCACCAGCTTGCACAAGCGCCGCAGCATTTTTAGAAGTAACGCCTCCGTCAATTTCAATCATGACTTCAGCATTTTTGGCATTGGAAAGTGCACGTAAGCGTCGTACTTTATCGTAAGTATTTTCAATAAATTGTTGTCCACCAAAACCTGGGTTTACACTCATTACACATACCAAATCTAGATCAGATATAACCTCTTCTAAAACTGAAATGGGAGTATGCGGATTTAGTGCCACACCAGCTTTCATTCCTGCAGCCTTAATTGCTTGAACGGTGCGGTGGATATGCGTACATGCCTCCGCATGTACGGTTAATATCGCTGAACCCAAATCGGCAAATGTTTGAATGTAGCGGTCCGGATCCACAATCATCAAATGTACATCAAGTGGTTTTTTAGCATGTTGTGCCATTGCTTTGAGCACAGGCATTCCAAACGAAATATTGGGAACAAAAACACCGTCCATAATGTCTATGTGAAACCAGTCAGCTTGACTTTGATTTACCATGTTTATATCACGTTCTAAATTGGCAAAATCAGCCGCCAACATTGAAGGTGCTATTTTGGTGCTTCCCATTACCCTAAATAGGTTTTTAGGATTTTACTTCTTGAAGTATGTTTTAACCTGCGAATGGCTTTTTCTTTGATTTGGCGCACACGCTCACGCGTTAAGTCAAAAGTTTCGCCAATCTCTTCCAGTGTCATTGGATGTTGATTTCCAAGTCCAAAGTACAATCGCACTACATCTGCTTCACGCGGCGTTAAGGTTTCGAGTGCACGTTCAATTTCGGTCCGCAACGATTCATGCATTAACGTTCTATCTGGGTTTGGTGACTCACCCGAACGCAATACATCATATAAGTTAGAATCCTCTCCTTCCACAAGTGGCGCATCCATCGATACATGACGGCCCGAGTTTTTCATCGACTCTTTGACGTCAGAAACGGTCATGTCCAATTCCTTCGCAATTTCTTCTGCAGAAGGCACACGCTCATGTGCTTGCTCCAAAAACGCATAGGTTTTGTTGATTTTATTGATTGATCCAATTTTATTTAGCGGTAAACGCACAATTCGAGATTGCTCTGCAAGTGCTTGTAAAATAGATTGTCTAATCCACCAAACGGCGTAGGAGATAAATTTAAATCCACGTGTTTCGTCAAAACGTTTTGCAGCTTTTATAAGGCCTAAATTTCCTTCGTTAATAAGATCGGGAAGGGTAAGACCTTGATTTTGGTATTGCTTTGCTACAGACACCACAAATCTAAGGTTTGCCTTAGTTAATTTTTCCAAAGCAATTTGGTCACCGGCCTTAATACGCTGCGCCAATTCCACTTCCATTTCGGCCGTAATTAGGTCGACTTTTCCAATTTCCTGAAGGTATTTATCTAGCGATGCAGTTTCACGATTTGTAACCTGCTTTGTAATTTTTAACTGTCTCATTTGCTTTGAATTGTATGGATGCTATGTATTATACGGTTAATTAATACCTAAGGTTACATTAATCAAAAAAAAATCCGCTAAAAATATTTTTAGCGGATTTGTTGTTTTAAAGGGGTGAAAAATTAGTAGCGTTTTGGACGTCTATTATTTTCACCACCTCTTCTTTTATCTCTATCTCCACCAGTACGAGGCTTGCGTTCTACATAACCTTCAGGTTTTTCTAAAAGTGCTTTACGCGACACTTTTTCTTTTCGAGTACGCGGGTCAATACCAAAGTATTTCACTTCAAAAACGTCGTTCATGTTTACTACATCGGTTACGTTTTCTGTGCGTTCCCAAGCCAACTCACTAACGTGAAGCAACACTTCGTTTCCAGGAGCATCAGTATATTCCACCACAGCGCCGAATTCCAAAATTTTAATGACTTGTACTTCGTACACTTCACCTACTTCTGGCTTAAACATAAGCGCGTCTATTCGAGCTTGAACTTGATCAATTCCTTCAGCACCTGTACCTAAAATCTCCACGATACCTTCTCCAGTATCAGGGTCTTCGTTGATCACAATTGTTGTGTTGGTTTCTTTTTGTAATTCTTGAATTACTTTACCGCCACTACCAATAATGGCACCAATATATTCGTTAGGAACAGTACGCATTACCATTTTTGGTGCGTGCTTTTTTACGTCTCCAGCAGGAGTAGCAATAGTATCGGTAAGCTTTCCTAAAATATGTAAACGACCATCACGTGCTTGTTTTAATGCCTGAATCAAAATGTCATAAGAAAGTCCTTTGATTTTGATATCCATTTGACATGCTGTGATGCCATTTTCAGTTCCAGTGACTTTGAAGTCCATATCTCCAAGGTGATCTTCATCACCTAGAATATCAGAAAGTACAGCAAAACGCTCGCCGTCAGAAATAAGTCCCATGGCAATTCCCGAAACAGGATTGCTTATTTGAACACCTGCATCCATCAGCGCCATGGTACCAGCACAAACTGTTGCCATAGAAGAAGAACCGTTAGATTCCAATACTTCTGAAACAACACGTACTGTGTAAGGACAATCGTCTGGCATTACTTTTTTGAGTGCGCGCTGCGCAAGATTTCCGTGTCCTACTTCTCTACGTGATGTACCACGTAATGGACGTGCTTCACCTGTACAGAATGGAGGGAAATTGTAATGCAAATAGAAATTTTCTTCGCCTTGATCTGTTGGCAAGTCAATAATATTCGCTTCTCTTGACGTACCAAGCGTTACGGTAGCTAAAGCTTGCGTTTCACCTCTTGTAAATACAGACGAACCGTGCGTAGAAGGTAAGTAATCTACTTCACACCAAATGGGTCTGATATCTGTTGTTTGGCGTCCGTCTAAACGAATGCCCTCTGCAAGTACCAATTCACGAACCGCTTCTTTTTGTGCTTTACTAAAGTATTTACCAATCAGTTTGCCTTTTTCTTCAATTTCTTCTTCAGAAAATATTTCTAACAGTGCTTCTTTTACTTCCCCAAAAGCAACACCACGTTCTTGCTTTGAGCTACCTCCTTTTGCTATGTCATAGCATTTTTGGTAACTAAAATCGTGTACTTTTTGTTGCAATTCTTCGTCGCTGTCTTCGGCTTCGTATTCACGAGTTTCCTTTTTGCCTACGGCTTCTGCTAACTCAATTTGCGCAGCAACTTGCTTTTTGATAGCCTCGTGTCCAAAGCGAATGGCATCTGTCATTACCTCTTCAGAAACCTCGTCAAACTCACCCTCTACCATAGTAACCGAGTCTGCACTGGCACCAATCATGATGTCAACATTAGATTCTTTAAGTTGCTCTTTACTAGGGTTAATGATAAAACGACCATCAATTTGTCCTACGCGTACTTCTGAAATTGGATATTCAAAAGGAATGTCAGAAAGTTGAATAACGGTCGAGGCAGCCAACCCTGCTAATGCATCGGGCATAACATTTTCGTCATGCGACATCAGCTGAATCATGACCTGTGTTTCGGCGTGGTAATCTTTTGGAAATAGTGGACGCAATACACGGTCAACCAATCGCATGGTTAAAACTTCTTCATTGCTGGGTCTTGCTTCGCGCTTAAAGAAACCACCGGGGAATCTTCCTGCGGCAGCAAATTTTTCGCGATAATCTACCGTCAAGGGTAGGAAATCTACAGGGGAAGCCTGTCGTGCGGAAACAACAGTTGCTAATAGCATACAGTTGCCACTTCTAACGACAACAGAGCCGTCTGCTTGCTTGGCAAGCTTGCCTGTTTCTAGTGTAATAGTACGGCCATCGCCTAAATCAATAGTCGAGGTATGTACGTTGGGTATCATACGTTTTTATTTTAAAGTTAGTATCTGTGATGTTGTGTTGTGGTCGTAGATACCTAATGAAAAGCCGGTATGATGCGGATGCTTTTATGTGTTTATTTTCGAATGCCTAATTCCTTAATTAAGGAACGGTAGCGCTCGATATCTTTGTCCTTTAAATAGTCCAAAAGACTTCTTCTTTTACCTACCAACATAACCAACGAACGCTCTGTGTTGTAATCTTTGTGATTTTTTTTCAGGTGTCCTGTTAGGAAATTGATTCGGTTTGTAAATAAAGCAATTTGTCCTTCTGTGCTTCCGGTATCTTTTTCAGATTTACCGTACTTTTTGAAGATTTCTGCTTTAGTTTCTTTACTTAATGACATGCCAATATTATTGTAAATGATTTTTATGCAACTTCGAGTCTTTCTCGAAGGCTGCAAATATAGTATAATTATTGTTTGAAATTACGCCTCTGTAGAAAGTGGACGATTTAAAATTAAATCGAGGTATAAGTTGATGTTTTGCTTTAAATCTTTTCGATGTGTAATAAAGTCCAAAAACCCGTGTTCTTGTAAAAATTCAGCGGTTTGAAACCCATCGGGTAAGTCTTGCCCTGTGGTATCTTTCACAACTCTAGGTCCTGCGAAACCAATTAAAGCACCAGGTTCAGAGATGTTAATATCTCCCAGCATGGCAAATGATGCCGTTGTTCCACCTGTAGTGGGATCTGTACATAATGAAACATAAGGAATTTTAGCATCGGCAAGTTGTGCAAGTTTAGCAGATGTTTTTGCCATTTGCATCAACGATAGCGCCGCTTCCATCATGCGCGCACCTCCCGATTTGGAAATCATTACAAAAGGCAATTTATTTTTAAGGGCGTAATCTGCTGCACGGTAAATTTTTTCTCCAACTACAGATCCCATCGAACCACCAATAAATGTAAAGTCCATACAAGCTATTACCAATTTATTTCCATTGGAATAACCTACAGCTGCTCTTACGGCGTCGTTTAGTTTTGTTTTTTTCTGCGCAGCACTAACGCGATCTTTATACTTTTTGGTGTCTTCAAATTTGAGTGGATCTTTTGATTTTAACGAAGCATCTAACTCCTCAAACGTGTTGTTGTCAAAAATTATTTCAAAATACTCTTTGCTGCCAATTCTTACGTGATATCCATCTTCTGGTGATACATAATAATTTTCTGCAAGTTGTTCCGTATCAACAATTTTCCCTGTTGGGGACTTGTACCATAAGCCTTGCGGCGTATCTTTCTTCTCGTGAGTCTGAGTTTGAATCCCTTTTTCGGTACGCCTAAACCATGCCATATTGCAAGAATTTTATCAAATATATAAAACCCTTGAAATTATAGGGTGTTAATATTGTTAAGGTCTTCGAAAGCTTTTTCTAAACGCGCAACAAACGACTTTTCCCCTTCACGTAGCCATACGCGAGGATCGTAGTATTTTTTATTGGGTGCGTCATCGCCCTCTGGGTTTCCAATTTGTTGTTGCAAGTATGCTGATCTGTCTTGCACATAGTCGCGCACTCCAGACATAAACGCATATTGTAAATCGGTATCAATATTCATTTTAATGACTCCATAGCTGATGCCTTCACGAATTTCTTCGACCGTAGAACCAGAACCTCCGTGGAATACAAAATCTATAGTATTGGGTTCTACACCATATTTTTCACTAACAAAAGCTTGTGAGTTTTTAAGAATTTTTGGTGTAAGCACTACGTTACCGGGTTTGTAAACGCCATGTACATTTCCAAATGCTGCAGCGATGGTAAACCGTGGACTTACTTTTGAAAGCTCTTCAAATGCATAAGCAACCTCTTCGGGTTGTGTATAAAGCTTAGAGCTATCAACATCTGTATTGTCAACACCGTCTTCTTCCCCGCCTGTTACACCAAGTTCAATTTCTAAAGTCATGTCCATTTTTGCCATGCGCTCCAAATACGTTTTACAGATTTCGATATTTTCTTCGATAGGTTCTTCCGATAAATCAATCATATGTGAGCTAAACAATGATTTTCCTGTTTCTTCGAAGTGTTTTTCACTAGCATCTAACAAACCATCAATCCAAGGAAGTAGTTTTTTAGCAGCGTGATCTGTGTGTAAAATAACACTAACGCCATACAGCTCAGCCATTTGATGTACGTGTTTTGCACCTGCTACAGCACCTGCAATAGCCGCTTGCTGATTTTCATTTGAAAGACCTTTCCCTGCATTAAACTGTGCGCCGCCATTTGAAAATTGAATGATTACGGGAGCGTTGAGTTTTGCAGCGGTTTCTAAAACAGCATTTACGGTATTTGATCCAATTACATTTACCGCTGGAAGGGCAAATTGTTTTGATTTAGCTAATTTGAAAATCTCTTGCACTTCGTTACCAGTTGCAACACCTGGCTTGATTGAATACGACATAAGTTTGTTTTTTGGTCAGTGCAAAAGTAACAAACTATTGTATGCCTAAAAAGGATAATTTATACCAAGCGTTGGATTTGCGTTTTTTAGTTGGTAATTAAAGTTCCAACGCGAGCCTTTGGGTAACACCGGATCATGGGTTTTAAAGCCCATGTCGAGGCGAAGTAAGAATAAACCAAAGTCATAACGCAACCCGAAGCCCGTACCCACCGCGAGTTCATCTAAATCCTCAAAACCATCAAATCTACGTGCGGGTTCATCTACATTATCTGCCACATTCCAAATGTTCCCGGCGTCAACAAACAGGGCTCCTTTAAATGCACCAAGCAAATCAAAACGATACTCTGCATTAAAAGCGAGTTTTAGATTTGCCTCATTGAATTCATTTCCAGTGTTACTAGAACCAGGACCTAATCTATACACCTCCCAAGCGCGATTATCGTAGGCACCTCCTGCAAAAAAAGAACGATTAAAAGGGATATTGTCTGCATTGCCATATGGAATAGCAGCTCCTGCAAAAGCACGCACAGCAAATACATGATTTTGTGTAATTGCCCAGTGCTTTACGATATCTGATTCCAGTTTTACGAACTGACTAAAAGGCACATCAAAAAGCAAATACTGCCCATTTGATTTCCCCCAATTGAATTGCTTTGCTAACATTTGCAATAAATTTCCAGACCATGAAAGGTTTGCTCTAAACTGCGAAAATGATTTGTCAAAAACTCCCGTTTTGCTGGAGTTGAAAAACTGCAAACTTGAACTAAAAATAAGATTGTTTTGTGTTAATCTACTCCTTCTTTCTTCAATACGTTGCACCCGATTGTAAGAATCATTAGAAGGGGTTAAGTCTGTTTCGCCATCCATCACATCTGCTATAAATGATTGTGCTCCTTGCGGAATAATAAGGGTGTTGTTCAGAAAATAGGATGGGTTTGTATTTGTGTTTCGTGCAATATCGTTTAGTTCACCAAAGGCATTTGTGTAAACACCAAAGTAGTTATTTTTATTTTTATTATTGACAAATTCAACATCAACAAGTGAAAAAGTCCATCGCTTATTTTGCTTTGGACTCCATTGGTATTGAATGGCACCTGTCAGGCTTTGTTTGTCTAATCCGATATTCTCCTGAACTGCTGAGCCTAGCCTGAAAATAGTTTGAGGTGCAATTTCTTGTCGGTTTATTTTTTTACCAAACGGGAGTAAAAACTGCGGCGCTCGTAATTGCACATCATAGGCAAATTCAGTAATGGCAACATCGGCAGATCTTCCCACTGAGCCTCTTGCACCCAGTTCCAAAGTTTCCGCTCCACCAAATATATTTAGCGCGCTCAATCCCGAACTAAAAGCTACCCCACGTTTTATGATATTCGACTGCGTTATATCTAATCCAAAATTTAGTGCATACTGCTCTTTTGGCATCAAATAAATGGATGCATCTAATAAGGTTTCTTCTTCGTTTGCGTAATTATATCGAACCGTTGGATAGTCAAAACTTTGCAAGCGTGTAAGTTGTTTTAATGTGGCGCTCCGAGACAAATCGCTATACGGTTCGTTTGTTTTAAACGATATTGCTTCTCGAAGCAATCGTTTGCTGTAACGCATTTTTCCTTGACTATAAAGTGTAAGTCCTTCGTAAATACCAATCGAATCATAGGCTTCATTTCCTCTATTTCCAGCCTTGCTTATGAGTACTTTTACGTTGTTCATGCGTGAAATTTGATACTCTTTTTCTACTGCTGTTCCTTCTTGATTCTCAATAAAATTTCCAATATTTAGTTGTACAGGAAGGCGGTAATCTAAACCCGAAGAGTCAATGCGCACACTAAAGTCAATGGCATTTAATTGAAATGGGAAAACTCCTGCATTTCGAAATAATGCAAATAGACGATTGCGTTCTTCATCAAAATCCAAAGTACGAAACCTGTTCCCGCGTTGCAATATACTTTTACTGATTGAAGCATGGTATATGGAGTCTAAAACAGGACTTTGAATATTCGCTTGAATGCTATCTAAAAAATAGGGGGCATTTGTTGTGACATCATACTTCACTTGAGCTTTTCTGTTTTCTGCAACGGCTGATGTCTGCACGGAGGCGTTAAAGTATCCTTCGTTAGAAAAAAAGGATTGAAGTTTTTGGGCATTAGCCGCACTGGAAAGCGAGTCTGTTAATACAGGAGGCTCTCCATTGCGTTTTTTCCATTCTTGAAATCCTGTTTTGTAGTCTTTCATTTTGGCAACTTGCTTCGCAGACCAAAGCGATTCCATTCGTTTTTTTCGTTTTGGTTTTTTTATTAGCCACTGGTCAAATGCAACACCTGTACTGTCTTTTGCAGATTGATAAAGCAACAATCCAAAAGGAATACCTAAAAAACGCTTATTGGGGGTGGGCTGGACAATGTTTTTAACTGAGTCCACTGCAGATTCACCATTAACTATAATCTCGTTCTTTTGTAGCAATACAGTATCTTGCGGTAGGCGTTTGGTAACAGAACACCCCACTACAAAGGCTAAAAGCCCACAAAAACCTATTATTTTTGAAAATCGTATGGTCAACAGAAAAGTTGTAATGAACAAAAATACATCAAATACATGGTTAGCAAAAACGCGCTAAAGCAGTTAGGG
>CATAMV010000084.1 GCA_949487855.1 Bacteroidota bacterium | reverse complement strand
TTGTTCAGTAATGCCGCATCAACCATCCCTGCTGCAGTACTTGCGGGTATTTTAGTTACTGTTGGAATTGGTGTGATGGATTACAAAGGGCTTCGTGCTATTCCTTCACTACCACGAGATATCAAAATTGGTAAAATGGGTATTAGTTCTGAAGTGGTTGTTATGCTTGTTGTAATGCTACTTTCTACTGTCTGGAACTTGGTTTACGCGGTTGGCATTGGTCTTGTGATGGCATCGTTGATGTTTATGAAAAAGATAGGCGACCTTACTGAAAGTAGGTCTAAAGTGTCATCTGGGAGCAAAGAAAAACTTTGGGCAGATGAGAAAGAAAGCACTTTGCTGAAAAGTGATAAAATTGCGATTAAGCACATCAATGGGCCGTTATTTTTTGGATCTACTGATGGGTTTAGCAAATTAGCTAAAGAAATCCCTTCAACTGCCGAAACAGTGTTGTTCCGCTTTGATCGAATGGAATATATTGATCAATCAGGACTCTATGCTCTTGAGGACTTATTGGTAGATTTAGCAAATGAGAATAAAAAAGTTCACTTTATTCATTTACCAAGTCAACCCCGCTACATGATGGAGCGTATTGGTATAGTGCCGCGTTTGGTTCCTGCGGCAAACATTTTTGAGGAACTCCCCGATTTTTTAAAACATATTAAGTCACTAAATAAATAATTGAATTATGAGAAATGATATTTTAACAGCTGATGCTCAAGCACAACTTACTCCAGAAAAAGTACTTGATAATCTAAAAAAAGGAAATGCAAATTATATCAGCGATTCACTTACAGAAGTAGATAGCAATAGTTTGCGCGCGGCTTGCGTTTCAGGGCAGGCGCCCCAAGCGATTGTCTTGTCATGTATTGACTCTCGCGTTGTCGTAGAAGAAGTTTTTGATCAAGCCTTGGGCGACGTATTTGTAGCTCGTGTTGCTGGAAATTTTGCTAACACTGACATCGTAGCAAGTATGGAATACGCGTGTAAGGTTGCGGGAAGTAAGCTTATTGTTGTTTTAGGCCACGAAGGTTGCGGAGCTGTAAAAGCTGCTTGCGACGGGGTGAAGCTTGGTAACATCACGGCCTTACTTTCAAAAATCCAACCTGCTGTAGACAGTGTAAAAGCTACAATTGAGGGGCCTTATGACAGTGGAAACACAACTTTTGTTAATGCAGCAATTGCCGAAAATGTACAACATACTATCGCTGAAATTCGCAACATGAGCCCTATTCTGGCTGAGCTTGAAACAGAAGGTAGCATCGTCATTAAAGGCGGCGTGTATCAGCTTGCAAGTGGTGCAGTTGAGTGGTTGTAGTTTATAAATCAATCATATATAACTAAAAAAAGCGACTTATGGGCGCTTTTTTTAGTTTTAGTACTGTTACATTTTTAAAATAAGTCAATACCATGCTATTTGCAAGTATAGTTTTTGAATTAAGATTTATTTAACTAATTAGCTGTAAGGTCAATAAAATGATGTTTACAATTAAGCCAATAATGAAAAGTGCAAAAACTTTTTTTACGTGAATTTGACCCAGAATTGCGCCCAAATACATGTTAGTCGCCGCCACACAACAAAACAACTGAATCATATCCCATAAGGTAGGTATTCCTTGCAGTAGTAAAAAAACAACTGCTGAGCCAATACAGGCTTGAATGATGATAGTAAGTGGAATGAGTTGGTAGTAACTTCCTGAAAAATAATGGTATGCTTTAGTAAGCATTGTAATAAGATTTAAGGTTACTCAAATGTAGGTTTTTTTTGAAATTTAAAAAAACTTCGAAAACCATCAATTTTTTCTATTTTTGTAAAAATTATGGGATGAGCCAAAAGCTACTACTTAGTGCCGAAGACCTCCACATCATCCTTTTTCGTTTAGCTTGTCAATTAAAAGAAACGCATGGCAACTTTGCTCAAACATTACTTGTTGGGTTGCAACCTCGTGGTGTGCGTCTTGCCGAACGTTTACTACAAATACTATCGCAACACTACTTGGTTCCAGATGTTCAGTTAAGTAAACTTGACATCACTTTTTTCAGAGATGATTTTCGTCGCAGCAAGAAAGTGCTTTACGCGAATGATAATAGCATGGAAATAAGCGTGGAAAACAAGCGGATTGTATTAATTGACGATGTATTGTATACAGGGCGTAGCATTCGTGCAGCATTAACGGCCATAGATTCTTATGGACGCCCCGCAGAAATTCAGCTACTCAATCTTATTGATCGCCGGTTTTCAAGACACTTACCCATACAACCCGATTTTTGTGGACGTCAAGTGGATGCCATTCAAAACGAGAAAGTAGTAGTATGTTGGAAAGAAGATGATCATGAGGATGCGGTTTATCTTGTAAATAAATAGTATGAGCGAACTGAGCGTAAAACATTTACTGGGAATTAAGTACCTCAATGAGGCAGACATTCAACTTATTTTTGAAACCGCAACCCAATTTAAGGAGGTTATAAATCGCCCAATAAAGAAAGTACCTTCGTTACGTGACATAACTATCGCCAATCTGTTTTTTGAAAACAGCACACGTACCAAACTTTCGTTTGAATTGGCGCAAAAGCGTCTTTCTGCTGATGTGATTAATTTTGCTGCATCTATGTCCTCCCTCAAAAAAGGAGAGACACTAATCGATACGGTTAACAACATACTTTCGATGAAAGTAGATATGGTAGTTATGCGCCACTCTAGTGCTGGAGCAGCAAGTTTTTTATCCCAGCATGTGGATGCTACCATTATCAATGCAGGAGATGGCGCACACGAACACCCAACGCAAGCTTTGCTAGATACTTTTTCTATAGTCGAGCGTCTTGGTGATGTAGCAGGAAAAAAAGTAGTAATTGTCGGCGATATTTTACACTCGCGAGTAGCTCTTTCAAATATTTTTGCACTCCAAAAGTTAGGAGCTGAGGTAAAAGTATGCGGTCCCTCTACATTAATCCCCAAGCACATCACAAGTCTGGGTGTAACAGTCGAAACAGACGTTACAAAAGCGCTGGAATGGTGCGATGTGGCAAATGTACTCCGAGTACAATTTGAGCGTATGTCTGCAAGCTATTTTCCTTCCAATAGAGAATACGCCGCTTATTATGGCATCACGAAACCCATGTTAGATAAACTCGACAAAAAAATTGTTGTCATGCATCCGGGACCCATAAATAGGGGGGTGGAGCTTTCCAGCGAAGTAGTTGATTCAAATCAAGCAATAATACTTGATCAAGTAGAAAATGGTGTTGCTATTCGCATGGCGGTGTTGTATCTGCTGGCATCAAAAAAGTAAGTTATGCAGATTACACAACAAGACAATACAACTGTATTTATTTGGGAAACCACAGATCCAAGAGGTACTGATTTTCGCAATCTTTTAAAAGTCCAATACAAAAACATAGAAAATCAAAATATTGTGGTGGACTTGTCAGCTTATGAAAATATTTCAACTGGAGATGTTCTGGAATTCTCAGAGCTTAGCCTGTATAATAAGGAACAATTGAACAAATCGTTTGTAGTGGTGACTGGTGTGATGCAAATCGATGCACTTCCAGAGAATATTTCAACAGCACCAACCCTACAGGAAGCCTTAGATTTGATTGAAATGGAAGAGATTGAACGAGACTTAGGGTATCTATGAAATTGACAATTTTAGGATGCCATTCGGCTAGCCCGCACGAGCATAAAAACCCAACCGCTCAACTCCTCGATATTAAAGGACATCGTTTTTTAATCGATTGTGGCGAAGGAACTCAGGTGCAATTGCGCAAGGCAAAAGTGTCATTTGTACACATAAAGCATATTTTTATTTCACATCTTCACGGCGATCATTTTTACGGTTTGCCGGGTTTGGTATCATCATTTCGTCTTTTGGGCCGAGAGGCACCCTTGCATATTTACGGTCCAAAAGGTATTAAAGAAGCATTGACACTTTTATTAAAACTCGCCAATTCATGGACAAATTTCCCCCTTCATTTTCATGAACTAGAAAGTGAAAAATCTGAAAGTATTTATGAGGATGAAAATGTTGTTGTTCATACAATTCCATTAGATCACAGGGTTTATACCAACGGGTTTTTATTTGCAGAAAAAGAAGGGTTAAGGCGTATAAATGCCGATGCAGCACATGCAGCAGGAATTGATAAAAGTCAATTTAGACTGTTGAAGTTGGGGCAAGATGTTCCAGTAGGCGGTGTGCTGATTAAAAATAGCGCTGTAACCCAAAATCCACATCCTCCTAAAAAGTATGCCTATTGTAGTGATACTGCCTTTTTACCATCTATTGTCCCTATTGTTCAGGACGCAGATTGGCTCTATCATGAATCCACTTTTTTACAGCAACATGCTAATCTTGCCCAACAAACAAAGCATAGTACTGCGCAAGAGGCAGCAACCATTGCCCGTGATGCGAACGTACAGCGGTTGATTTTAGGGCACTATTCAGCACGCTATAAAAATCTTGATCTTTTTGTCCAAGAAGCAAAATCTATATTTCCTAATGTTGTACTAGCAATCGATGGTGCTGTGATTTCCTAAGCTTTATTCGTATTTTTATAAAATGAAAAAAGAGCTAGGTAATTTACGTAAGAACTATACGGCAAACACGTTGGAAGAGGCTAACATTCCAAACGAACCGTTGACATTATTTGATCAATGGTTTGAGGAGGTCTCAAAAGCAGGAGGTATAGAAGAGGTGAATGCGATGACGCTTAGCACCGTTGATGCGCATGCAAATGTGCGTGGAAGAGTAGTGCTGTTGAAAGATATTATAGATGATGGATTTGTGTTTTATTCCAATTACAAAAGCGGCAAATGTCAAGCCTTATTTAATCATCCAAAAGTTAGTTTGTCTTTTTTTTGGCCTAATCTGGAGCGACAGGTTATTATTTCTGGAATGGCAGAAAAAACCACTGAAGCGGTTTCAGATGCGTATTTTTCTTCCCGTCCTCGTGGGAGTCAATTAGGTGCGCATGCTTCCCCACAAAGTCAACCGATAGATTCAAGAAGTGTTTTGGAAGAACACTTGGAAATACTCACACAAAAATTTGATGGGAAGCATATTCCTAGACCAGTTCATTGGGGAGGAATTATTGTTAACCCACAGCGCATTGAGTTTTGGCAAGGAAGACCAAACCGACTGCATGACCGTATTGAATACACAAAATTTGATGGTTCTTCATGGACACGAAAACGATTAGCGCCCTAAAAATGTTGTAAATGAAAACATGGATTATGATGCGCCACGGTAAATCATCTTGGGAACTTCAAGTTTCTGATGTTGACCGACCCTTAAATCAACGTGGAATTGATGATGCGCATCTTATGGGATCATTTTTGGCTTCTAAAAACGTTCATATCGATGCTGCATATACGAGCCCTGCCAATCGGGCAGCTCACACGGGTCTTATCGTTTTAAAAGAGTTGAATTTACCGTTGCATAAACTTTCTGTTAGTAATATGCTCTATGATTTTAGCGGAGAAGACATCCTAGAATTTGTGCGTTGCCTTTCAGATGAGCAAAATTCCATAATTACTTTTGGACATAATCACGCATGCACAACCTTAGCGCATTCTTTGGGTGGATATGAGGGGAATAACATTCCCACAGCAAGCGCTGTGCTTTTTCGCTTTGATGTATCTTTGTGGTCATCTATTCAAACAGGAACTGCTGAGTGCTTTTCCCCTAAAATGTTGATATAATTTGGAATTACCATTCGTAAATCGGGAATTAAGTTGGTTGGATTTTAACCGGCGCGTGTTACAAGAAGCACAAGACAAACGTGTGCCGCTAATTGAACGCATTCGATTTATTGGTATTTTTTCTAACAACTTAGATGAATTTTATAAGGTTCGCTATGCTACTGTTAAGCGTATTGCTCAAATGGAAGCAGAACTTGACTCAGTAGCAGGGCAAAAAGCAGAGCAACTTTTACAAGAAATCACACAAAAAACTACGGCACTGCAAGATGATAGCTTTGCTACTATCAGGCAGCTAACAGAAGAACTTAAGAACGAACAAATTTTTGTGTTAAATGAGCAAATGTTAGACGAAACGCATGCTGCATTTGTACACCGATACTTTAATGAAAAGGTTAGCCCATCGTTATTAACGGTCATTATTAGCGAGCAAACCCGAATGCCAAACACAAAAGGGAGCAATGTTTTTTTAGGCGTCCGACTTGAGCAAGCAAATGCCACAGAGCCAATGTACGCCTTAATTGAAATTCCATCTCATTTAGACCGAATTGTTGTGCTTCCAGCGCGAGGTGAAAAACAATACGTGATGCTTTTGGACGATTTGATTAGACATCAAATGCAATATATTTTTTCCATTTTTTCGCCTACATCTGTTAAAGCTTATATGGTGAAATTTACCCGTGACGCAGAGTTAGACTTTGACGATGACATGAACAAAAGTTATATAGATAAAATTGCGTCTAGTGTCCGCGAACGTGTTGACGGGGACCCTGTACGATTTGTTTATGATAAAAAAATTGAGCCCGACATATTGGAGTTATTGTTAGATAAATTTCAAATAGGTTCTCGAGATAGCATTATCCCTGGCGGACGCTATCATAACCGTCGTGATTACATGAAATTTCCTAGCTTGGGCCGCACAGATTTACTTTACGATAAAGCACCACCGCTTCCGATTAAAGGTTTTTCGCTAGACCATGCTATTCTGGCTCAAATTGCCAAGCGTGATTATTTACTTTACACACCGTATCACTCATTTGCATACGTGATTAAGTTTTTACGTGAAGCAGCTTTAGACCCAAAAGTGAAAAGTGTTTTTATAACAATTTACCGTTTATCTGATGACTCACAGGTTGCAAATGCACTTATTCAAGCAGCTCGCAATGGAAAACAAGTTACTGTTCAGATTGAACTTCAAGCCAGATTTGATGAAGAGTCTAATATCCGCTACGCCGAGATGCTTAAAAATGAAGGGGTACGTTTGGTGTTTGGTATTCCGAGTTTGAAAGTACACTCTAAAATTTGCTTAACCCAACGTCAAGAGGCAGACAAACTTATGCGTTATGGGTTTATTAGTACGGGAAATTTTAACGAATCTACAGCCCGGATTTATACCGATTACACCCTTTTTACAGCGAATCAACAAATATTAAAAGAAGTTAATCGAGTTTTCAATTTTTTGGAAAAAAGCTACAAAGTACCCTCGCATAAACACTTACTTATTTCACCTTTTACAACATCGACAGGTTTCAAAGAACGTATTGAAAGAGAGATTGATTTAGCCAACGAAGGAAAGAATGCGCTAATTCGTATTAAAATCAATAACTTGACAAATTACGATATGGTGGAAGCCTTGTATAAAGCAAGTCAAGCAGGCGTGCAAATTCGTATGATTGTTCGAGGGATTTGTTGTTTGGTGCCTGGAATTAAGGGTTTTAGCGAAAACATTGAAGTAATTAGTGTTGTAGATCGATTTTTGGAACACCCAAGAATGGTCATTTTTGAAAATGGTGGAGATCGAGATATTTTCATTTCATCCTCTGATTGGATGACACGAAATTTAGACAATCGCGTAGAGGTTTCATGCCCCATTTATGACAAAGAAATCCAACAGGAATTGGTGGATACCTTTGAGTTAAGTTGGAACGATAATGTGAAAGCACGTTGGGTAAACAGCAACAAAAAACATGATTATCGCACCAATGGTGCAAAAGCCTTAAAGTCTCAAGAAGCTACCTATGCGTACTATAAAAATAGAATCGAAACCCCATGAGACTATCAAAGTATGCTGCTATTGATATTGGCTCTAACGCTGTTCGACTTCTTGTGAGCAATGTGATTGAACGAAAAAATAAACTACCTGTTTATACTAAAAGTGCTATGATTCGCGTGCCTATTCGGTTAGGTCAAGATACCTTTACTCATGGTTCTATTGGAATGCCAAATCAACAACGCTTGATAGATGCCATGCGTTCCTTTAAATTATTGATGGGAATTCATGGTGTATCGCATTATATGGCATGCGCAACATCAGCGTTGCGTGAGGCTAAAAATGGGAAAAAACTTATTGAAAGCATTCGAAAAGAAACGGAAGTTTCAGTTGAACTTATTGATGGAAAACGGGAAGCAGAAATTATTGCATTGACTGATTTATTTGATATTGTAAAACCTCACAAAGCCTATCTTTTTGTAGATGTTGGAGGTGGAAGTACTGAACTTACATTAATTTCGCAAGGGAAAACGATTGCTTCAAAATCTTTCAAAATTGGTACCGTTCGACTATTGAATAAAATGGTTCAAAATAGCGAAATGGAGAAGTATAAAAACTGGATTATTTCACATACTAAATCAGTAAACCGAATTTCGGTAGTTGGTTCTGGCGGTACTATTAATAAAGTGTTTAAAATGTCAGGAAGAAAGATTGGAAAGCCACTCTCATTTATGTTACTTTCTGAGCAGTACGAATTCCTAAAAAAGCGTAGCCAGAAAGAACTAATGGTTGATTTGGAGCTTAACCCAGACAGAGCAGATGTGATAGTGCCAGCAGTTCAAATTTATCTTACCGCAATGAAATGTAGTGGCTCAAATAAAATTTACGTACCAAAAGTTGGACTTGCTGACGGCATGATTAAACTGCTTTATAAAGAATTACATTAGTAAGGTAACACAATTAAGTTTGTCAATATTCAAGATTAAAATTCTTCTTAAAAGTTTTAATCATAGGGTTTTTTTCTAATAATTCTTGATATTTATCCTCTGCTGTGTAAATAAACTTTTTTTCCTCTCTCAGATCTACAGAAAGATGCAGGTTTAAATGATCGTTTAGCAATTGTTTTCTTAAAAATTGCAGCAAAGATGTGCTGTTTTTTTCCAGCTCTATCTTATTGGTATCGTTGGGAACACTAAGGTGAATTTCAGTTTTATTTTTTAGTCTTGGGATGTCCAGTTGTAGTAATGCGACCATATTACGTTCCCCTCTGTTCGCCATGCGTTTTGTATAACTTTCCCATTGCTCAATTAATGCATCTTGACGCACTTCTTGGTTATTGATTTTTTCTTCATCGCCGGTATCAATAATTTTAGTTTGATGTTCTTTTTGTACACGCAAACTTGATAAAGAAAGTCCAGATACCCCTTGTGCAGATAAGTCTAACTGAACAGCTGTTTCATCTACAGTTTCCACAACCTCACTTACAGTATCGATGCTTGGCGAAGCTTCTACTTTATCAGCAACTTTATTTTCTACAGGACTAACGCTTGGTGTCGAATCGTGTTTTTCAATAGTTTCAACACTTCCAACAGCATTAGCTAATTTTGAAGAAGCTATTTCCTCCTTGGGTTTTATATAGGGTTTAGGCTTTTTTTTTTCGCCTTCTTTTAATGATGCGATTTGCATCAAGCAAAGTTCTACTTGCAGATGCGGATGTAAACTACTTTTGTATTGCAGCGCATAAGAGTTGGTAAGTTCTAAGGTTTGGAGTAAAAATGCAGTAGAAATTCCTTTAGCTTGTGTATGAAATTTAGCTTCTGTTTCCGCTCCAACTTCTAGTAATTTTGTTGTTCCATCGTTTTGACACATCAACAAATCACGTAAGTGTTTAGACAGCCCGTTAATAATATGATATCCATCAAAGCCCAAATCGATAAGTGAATTGAACTGCAATATACTCCCGTGTAGATCTCCATTATGTATCAAGTCAGTTAGGTTCAGGTAGCTATCGTGATCAAGAATATTGAGGTTTAAAGAGACCTGTTTTGCAGTCAGCGTTTCACCAGAATAACTTACCATTCGATCAAAAATTGAAAGCGCGTCACGCATGGCACCATCTGCTTTTTGTGCAATTAGATGAAGTGCATCGTCTTCGGCATTGATGCCTTCACGCGAAGCAATGGTTTTTAAATAGCCTTGTGCATCTTTGATGGTAATACGTCTAAAATCAAAGATTTGACATCTTGATAATATGGTAGGGATTATTTTCTGTTTTTCGGTAGTGGCTAAAATAAAAATAGCGTGTTGTGGCGGTTCTTCGAGCGTTTTTAAAAAGGCATTAAACGCAGCGGAACTCAGCATGTGAACCTCATCAATGATATATACTTTATAAATTCCTTTTTGAGGTGGAATACGCACTTGTTCAATCAAGTTTCGAATATCTGCAACCGAGTTGTTTGAAGCCGCATCGAGTTCAAAAACATTGAATGCAAAGTCTTCGTTGGGGTCAATGGGCGCTGTATCACTATTTATTTTTTTCGCAAAAATTCGTGCGCATGTGGTTTTGCCAACCCCTCTAGGTCCACAAAAAAGCATGGCTTTGGCAATTTTCCCTAAATCAATAGCATTTTGTAAAGTTTGCGTAATGGCCTGTTGCCCAACGACATCCGCAAAGGTTTGCGGTCTATACTTTAAGGCCGATACAACAAATTCACCCATAAGGTAAAGATACATAAACTCAGCTTTTTTACCTAAGTAAAAATTAGAGGCGAATGCTGGAATAGTGTATTTTTGCGGTGCAGGCCACCTTATCGCTCCGATTTTTCGGAGAGGAAAGTCCGGACACCATAGCGCAGTATAGCGGGTAACACCCGTCACTCTGATTATTCGGAGTAGGACTAGTGCAACAGAAAGCAAGTACAGTTCGGCTGTAGTGAAACCAGGTAAACTCTATGCGGTGAAACGCCATGTAAACCAACGCTAAGGGTAGCGCGCCCAAGTTGGAGGGTAGGCGGATTGAGCGATGCAGTAATGTAGCGCCTAGATTAATGATAAGGCTCGACAGAATCCGGCTTATGGCCTGCTTTTTATTTGTTTGTAGGAACTCCCATGGTGTCAAAAAAATCTTCTTTAGGCTCCCAAAGCTCAATGGCATTCCCCTCAGGATCTAGAATGTGTACAAATTTACCATAAGGGAAATTTGTTATTTTATCTATAATTTCAACGCCCATTCTTTTTAATTTTCTAACCAACTTCTCAATTTCTTGTACCCTATAATTTATCATAAAGGGCTTGTTCGATGGGTGAAAATAATCCGTGTCATTAGGGAGTAAGGACCAGTGAATATACTTAGCTTTTTTAGGCTCTTTAAGATGTCGCATCTCGAAAGTTGCTCCATAATTATTAAGCACCAAACCTAGGTGTTGTGCATACCATTTTTTAAATTTTTCGGGTGCAATGGATTTAAAGAAAATTCCGCCTATTCCAATGATTTTTGGGTCGCTCATGATGCATGATTTAGTAGCATCAAGTCACATTTTTTTTGGTAGCCCGCAATTTTTTAATGCCTGTAAGCTTTCTGGACCCATATTAAAAAGTAGATCCAAAACAGACAGGTTAGCAATAAAACCATTTTTATCATCAAAAACCTGGGCGTATTTTAAGGCAACCTCTACACCATTTTTTTTTATTTCTTGTAGTGGTCTTAAGTCTTGGTGCGCCACTTTTTCTTCGTAGGATTTTGTAAAAGTTAACGGCAAGGAAATACCGATCAAATTTTTTAAAACTTCAAAAAATGTATTGTTGAATGCATACAGTTGAGCGAAATGTTCCTTGTATAACCACGCAATTTCATCTTCGTAAAACTCAAAAAATGGCGATGAACGATATGCAGCTTCTAATGATTTCCAATGCTGTGCTTGCCAAGAAAATTGATTGTCAATAAGCACATCTTTATAGTTTTGGTGACCTTTTTTTCCAAGGTGTTTTACAGGCACTGAAAGCATTAGTCTTCCATTTGCCCCATGAACATAAAGCCTGTTACGTTGGGTTTGTTTTTGATAGTGATCGTGTTTTTCTAAAACAACATTTGATGCTTGTGCTATATACGCCCAAAGTGTAATCGAACCGCCATATGCAAGTGGTGCTACAACGGTACTCATCTACGCTTTTTTGTTTCGCCGTCTATACCAAACAGCCCCTTGCCATAGAGCAACAAATGCTGCAAAATACCAACGATAGGAAACAGGTTCGCCAGAACCGCCTACAGTTGTAAATACTCTATCCCATCGTACCTTCCAATTACGTATTCCTTCTGTAAAACCATCTATACTCATCCAAATGAATACGGGTTTTCCTACAATGTGATCTTCTGGAACAAAGCCCCAAAAGCGACTGTCTTCAGAACGATGGCGGTTATCACCCATCATCCAATAGTAATCCATTTTAAAGGTATAGGAGGTTGTTGTTTCGCCATTGATTTTTAGCTGTCCACCTTTATTACTTACGGAGTTCTTTTCGTAGTCTCGTATGATTTTTTTATAAAGCGGGAAGGTTTTCTGTGTTAGGTTTACTGTTTGTCCTTTTTTAGGTATCACGATTGGTCCAAACTGATCTTCATTCCAATTGTAAAGCACATTGTTTGGGAAAAACCCCGTATTATATGTTTTTACGGAATTAATTTTTCGTTTTAAACTGTCAAGCTTAATAGTTTTTGATAATTGATCTGCCTCTTTGAGTGTCAAAAACAACGTTTTTTGGGTTTCAAGGATTTCTTTGGCTTGGATGCGGTATTTCCGTACAATCTCAAGAGGAAGACCTTTCACCCCTGTATAAATTTGATAGTTATTTCTATCCTGGCTCGCAAAACCTGTTATGTAGGGGATAAGGGCATTCAATATGGGTTGACTGATATTCTCAATGACAAATTTTCTGTTTAGATCATTATATCCAAGGTCCTTCAATTTACGAGCAGAAATACCTTTACTGTTGTATGCTGTATAACCATAAAGCGGTTTAGCACGATCTGGCATGATGGATTTTTTTCCATTTATATGAATAATACCGTCAACAATTGACAAGGTGTCTCCAGCAACAGCAACACAGCGCTTTACATAATTTGATTTTTTATCTGTAGGTTTTATTACAGCTGCTTCCTTCTTAAAAAATTGTCTTACCGTATCAGCAGGCCAGCTAAACACCACAATGTCGTTGCGTTTTATTTTTTGTAATCCAGGAATACGGGAGTAGGGTAGTTGTGGTTTTTTTAAGTAAGAGCGTGTTTTTGCGATTGGAATGGTATCGTGTACCATAGGAAAAGAAACCACAGTTTGTGGCGTTCGTGCGCCGTAATGAAATTTACTTACCAAAAGAAAATCACCAACCAACAAACTTTTTTCTAACGAACTGGTTGGAATAATAAAAGGCTGCATGAAATAGGCATGTACCAATGTTGCAATGACAACGGCATAAATGATGGAACCAACAAATTGTCCAAATCCTGTTTTAGGCTGTAACGAACGATCTGGTTGATAAGTTACATCAGCAGCATAATTTAGGTAAAACCCATAAAAACCTAAGCTTATCCATGATAGAAAACTGTCTAAAAGGCTGTTTTTGCCAAAACTGCGTGCTGTTTCTACCCACACAACAGGAAGCATCAACAGGTTGACTATGGGAATGTAAAGTAGTACAACCCACCATTTTGGGCGTTTGATAATTTGTAAGAGAACAACAGAATTGTAGAAGGGGATAAGCGCCAACAAAGGAGAATACCCTGCTTTTTTGAAAAGCTTCCAAAGCTTTATGAATATATAAATTTGGCAAAGTACCAGGAATAAGCCCCATTGTGAAAATGTCATAGTAGAAAAGATTAGGTTATGTTTAAAACGTCTTGCATGCTAAAAATACCACTTTTCCCAACAATCCACTCCGCCGCTATTACAGCTCCCAGTGCAAATCCATCTCTGTTGTGGGCAACGTGTTCAATAGATATTACATCTGTTTCAGAGTTGTATGTAACGGTGTGTGTTCCTGGAACGTGTGGCTCGCGCTTTGCCGTAATGGCAAGGTCGTTTTCATTGGCTTCTTCAGCGAGTTTCCACGACTGTTGTTTTGTGTACGGAAGAATTCCTTGGGCAAGTGTAATGGCAGTGCCACTTGGTGCGTCTAATTTTTCGGTGTGATGAATTTCTTCTATACACGCTGTGTATTGTGTGTGTTGTTTCATCATTTGGGCAAGTTTTTCATTAAGCGCAAAAAAGATATTTACTCCGAGACTAAAGTTTGATGCATACAAAAAGGCACCTTTTTTATCTGCGCATAGTTGTTCAATCTCAGCTTTGTGTTCCAGCCAACCTGTTGTACCACAAACCACGGGAATACTTTGATTTAAGGTGTTTGTTATGTTATCAACTGCAGCCGATGGCACACTAAAGTTTATGGCAACATCAGCATCACTAATGCTTTCGTTTGGATTGTCCTTGTCAATTGTTGCCACAATCTCGTGCCCTCGGGTTTTGGCAATAAGTTCAATGGCTTTACCCATTCTACCATATCCAAGTAATGCTATTTTCATACTAAAAAGTTAGTGCAACACGCATTCCCGCAACTGGCGTAGCATCTGTTGGAGCTACATCAATATAAGGTTTAAAGCTTAGGTCGCTGTTTACGTTATACTGTTTTAAATGCGCATCTATATTGGCATCTAAAATATTCAAAAAATAAAACCCCAAAATAAAAAGCATAGAACGATCTCGGTTACGTTTGTAAAAATCCTGTCCATCTACCAGTCGATCAGTGCTTGCAATAAGTCCTTGAAACTCATCGTCACTATAACCAGCAATACGTCTTTTGTATGCATCGCGGTAGCGCACATAATTTTTTTGATTGGCATCATATGAATAAACAGATAGGCCAATAGCACCATAAACGATGGGCACTTTCCAGTAGCGTTTGTTGTAAACTTGTCCTAAACCAGGAAGTACCGCCGAATAAAAGGCTGCCTTAGCAGGTCTTAAAGGGTCTTCATTTTCGATTTTTTGAATATCATCAGCCTTAATCTGTTGAGCTGTAGCTATACCACACACAAAAATCAATAACCAAATTACAACATAAGTTTTCAAGAGTTCAGTTTTTTACGAATCGTTTTAAACTCTTTTTCAGAGCCAAATGAAATCACAAGTTTACCACCCCCATTTTTATCCACCGCTGTTTGTACAGTTGTACCAAAAAAGGCGCTTAACGCATCTAGATGCTTTGTAGTGTAGTTATCAATTTTAGGTTGAGAGTTCTGTTTTTTAGGTTTTGCTGCTTGTTCCGTTTCTCGAACAGACATGCCCTTAGCAACAATTTTCTTGTAAAGATTTAACTGATCTCTTGGGTTTTCAATTGCTAAAAGTGCACGTCCATGCCCCATACTGATAAATCCATCGCGAATCCCCGATTGGATAATGGGATCAAGGTTTAGCAGTCGCAAATAGTTGGTAACTGTTGAGCGTTTTTTTCCTACACGGTTGCTCATTTCTTCTTGTGTAAGGTTAATTTCGTTGATAAGCCTTTGGTAGCTTAACGCAATTTCAATAGGATCTAAATCATCACGTTGAATGTTTTCCACTAAGGCCATTTCCAAAGATTCTTTATCATTGGCAACTCGAACGAATGCAGGAATGGTATCCAGATTTAAAGATTGAGAGGCGCGAAAACGACGTTCGCCCGAAACCAATTGGTATTTTTCAGATCCCATCCTACGTATTGTTATGGGTTGAATAACGCCTAATGCTGCTATAGAAGAAGCAAGTTCTTCCAGTGTTTCAGGGTTGAATTGTGTTCTGGGTTGAAACGGATTTGTTTCAATTTGACCTAATGGCACTTCTAATACACGACCTTCAACTTTTCCTTTTTCAAGAGTTTCGTCTGTGGGGAGTAGTGCGGATAAGCCTCTTCCCATGGCTTGACGCTTTTTTGCTTTTGCCATATTTATTTATTTTTATTAATGAACTCTTGCGCTAGCTTCAAATAGCTAGACGCTCCCTTACTTGAAGCATCGTATTCAATTATGGTTTCTCCATAACTTGGAGCTTCGCTAATTTTTACGTTTCGTTGAATAATAGTGTTAAACACCATGTTGTTAAAATGTTTTTTTACTTCGTCAACAACCTGATTGGATAACCGCAAGCGAGAGTCGTACATGGTGAGTAACATCCCTTCGATTCCTAAAGAGTTATTGTGGATTTTTTGTACGCTTTTAATCGTGTTGAGTAATTTTCCAAGTCCTTCAAGTGCATAGTATTCGCATTGAATGGGAACAATAACTGTATCGGCAGCCGTTAGCGCATTTAGCGTGATAAGTCCAAGTGAAGGCGCACAATCAATAAAAATATAATCATACGCATCTTTGATGGGAGCTAGTGCCTCACGGAGCATATTTTCTCTGTTTGGCTTATCGACCAATTCAATTTCAATTGCCACCAAATCAATGTGTGCAGGTAATATATCTAAATTTGGTGAAGTTGTAGGAATGATTGCTTCTTTTGCAGTTATTGTTTGCTCTAACACTTGATAGGAGCCAATTTCAACAGCATCAACATCAATTCCTAATCCAGATGTAGCGTTGGCTTGTGGATCAGCATCTATTAATAAAACCTTTTTTTCCAATACACCAAGGCATGCTGCAAGATTAACCGAAGTGGTAGTTTTGCCCACTCCACCCTTTTGATTTGCTACAGCTATGATTTTGCCCATGGTTTGTTGTAAAGTGTAAAAATAGTATTTATATGCTCTTCAAAAAATCAAAAATTTGTTAACTATTTTTTTTTACGAATTGCCATTTCCAGTACATTCCACATGGTCTGCGATACTTGCTCTAAATTGTTGAATTGTCCGGCACCTTTGAGCCATTCTCCTCCGTCAAGAGTAATTACTTCTCCGTTGAGGTATGCGCCAAAATCTGAAACCATATAGGCAGCTAAATTTGCCAATTCTTGATGTTCACCAACACGACCTATTGGAATGCGTTTTTTGGGATCAAATTTTTTCTTGATAGGAGCGGGTAAGAGTCTATCCCAAGCTCCTTTTGTTGGGAAAGGCCCTGGAGCAACTGCATTAAATCGCATGCCGTATTTTGCCCATTCTACAGCTAAAGATCGCGTCATGGCAAGTACACCCGCCTTTGCGCAAGCAGACGGAACTACATAGCCCGAACCTGTGTAGGCGTAGGTAGTAACTACATTTAGGACATTGGTGTTTTTTTGTTTGGCTTTAATCCAATGCTTGCCAAAAGTTAACGTACAGTTTTTGGTCCCCTTAAGCACAATATCTAAAATAGTGTCAAAAGCATTTGAAGACAAGCGTTCTGTTGGTGCAATAAAATTTCCAGCTGCGTTATTTACTAAAATATCTATTGTGCCGAATTCTTCAATGATCTGCGCATGCATGGCTTCCACCTCGTCGATATTTCGTACATCACAGGCAACAGCAAAACAAGTACCTCCTGTTTCATTCGAAAGTTCTTCGGCTGTACCCTCTAATTTTTCTAAGTTTCTAGATGTAATCGCCACTTTTGCGCCAAGTTGTAAGAAGTAGCGAGTCATGGATTTCCCCAATCCACTACCACCACCTGTAACTACTATAATTTTGTCCTTTAATGCATCCTCTCGAAGCATTTGTTCAGTGTATTTCATTTTGTATTATTAGTATTATTGGGCACTTTCTGCGTATTCTATTAGATACACATCTTCGTTTTTTCGTTTCATATAATATTTTTCACGTGCATAGCGTTCCAGTTCTACAGAGTCGTTTAATTGTAAAAGTGTTTTTTTGTCTTTGGCAATATCACGCTCAAGCGTTGCTTTTTGACGTTCTAAATCTGAAAGCTTATTTTCTAGATTAAGGTAAATTCTTAATGAATTTGTGTCTAAAAATACCATCCACACAACAAAAAACAAACCAATAAGCGCATACACGTTTGTTGCCAATTTAAACCAAGGATTTTCACGAAGTTTTTTCATTTGATAATGGATTCTAGCCACTGCTTTAACGGTACAATTGCTTTTTCAATAGCTCCGTTATTTAAAATCACAATATCGGCTTTTTCTTTATTGGATGCAATAAAGGTTTCATGCATAGTGTGTAATGTTAATTTAAATCGCTGGTGAACTTCATCTTCGGTACGCCCTCTTTGACGCACATCGCGTTCGACTCTGCGTTGAACACGCATTTGTTTGTCGGCATCTATATAAGCCTTATAGTCAAATAAGGAACGAAGGGATTGATGGGCAAAAACTAAAATACCCTCTACTAAAATAAAAGTTTTGGAAGTACAAGAGACAGTTTCGTCCATGCGGAGGTGTTCTGCAAAGGAATATACAGGGCGATTAATTGAAATCCCATCTTTTAGTTTAAGCAAATCTGAAACCATCAAATCAAAATCTAAGGCATTTGGGTGGTCAAAATTAATTTGAGCCCGTTCCTCAAAAGTTAGTTCAGGTAAGTGCTTGTAATAATGGTCTTGGGCTAGAATAAGTGTGTTTTCCTTACCTAGAAAACGAGCAGCTTCTTCAACTAAGGTTGATTTGCCTGCACCTGTTCCACCACAAAATCCAATAATCAAAATGAATGTTTTTGTAAAGATAAGTAGATGTGTGAAAACATTTAATAGGATTCTGTATGCTCCATTAGCATTGCCAATTCAGCATAACATAATTACTTAATATATCTGATGATTTCAAAGGTTCAAAAGCAAGGGTTTGAAAAAAAATCATGAATGCCTATCCAAAGCAATGATGCAAAATATCAAAAGCCGTTTCAGCCATTAAATTTCCCTTATCGTCTAACAGGGGATTAATTTCGGTAAACTCAGCCGCTAACACTTTATTGGTTTTTAAAAATGCAGTAATTATTGATTTCACTTCAGAAGGAGTAAATCCCAAGGGAGTAGGGGTGCCAGTACCGCTACACACAAGGTCACAGTCTAAACTATCAACATCAAATGATATGTAAATGGCGTCGCAATCCGCTAACTTCTCAATAGCTTCATTCACGCATTTTTCTATTCCTCTAAAACGGATTTCAGGAACATTGTAGTTTTTAATACGGTTACTGTTTATAAGCGTGTCTTCTGCTGTTTCTGTGTCTCTTACTCCAAAGTAAACAAGATCTTGTGTTTCAAATTTTGGACTATTTATACCAATTGTTTTTAGGGATTCCCAGGCCTTTAGTGTTTCGTTGTCTGGAGTATTGGATTTCATTTTTATATTGTCCTCTTGCATAGCAGCTGCTAGTGGCATCCCATGTATATTTCCAGAAGGGGAGGTGTATGGCGTGTGCAAATCAGCATGTGCGTCAATCCATACAATACCGAGTCGTTGTTTGGGGTTTTTGGTTTTAATTCCAGCAATCGTTCCTAAAGCAGATGAATGATCCCCAGAAAGTACAAGAGGAAATTCTTTTTTTTGTAGCGTTAATTTTACAGCTTCGGCAACTCTTTGGCATTGTTCAATAACAAAGTTGATTCGCTTTGCAGATGAATTTTGAACTTTGTTGTAGATGCTTTCGTTATGTGTTTTTACATCGATAAATGCGGTTCTATTAAAAAAATCATTTGCCGCATTGATAGCTGCAATTTCCATGGCATCGATACCGATGTCTGCCCCTCTTGTTCCAGCACCTATATCTGATCTGTTTTTAATAATTTTAAGTGTTTTTTTCATGGCCGAGTGGATTGCGTTTTTAATTTTATTTTTGACTTTTAGTCACATAAAATTAAAAAAAACACGACAATCAGGGGATATTGTTTTAATGAGGAGATGTTTTAAAATTATTTTTATAAGGGAAAAAGTCGGGATGACAGGATTTGAACCTGCGACCCCACGCACCCCATGCGTGTGCGCTACCAGGCTGCGCCACATCCCGTGGTTTAGAAACCAAAAGGTCGATTTAGTCGGGGTGGCAGGACTTTCCAGTCAGCTACCTTCCCGATTTCA
>CATAMV010000083.1 GCA_949487855.1 Bacteroidota bacterium | reverse complement strand
TTCAGCAATAAAACAGGCGTCGTAGTCAACAAAATGTGATAAATCATATTTGGCACCCTGTTGATTATACACACCGCAAACAATATCAACTGGATTAAAATGCGTTCCTTTTTTAAATACTCCTTTTTGCTTTTTGTCTTTGGTGTTTACTTGAGCACCTTCAACAATCTGAAGGCTAACTTCGCCTTTATTTTCTACCCAGAAAGGACCTCCTCCTGGTTCACCTTCATTTTTTACCATACCACACACACGAACTGGGCGGTTTAGTTTTTGCTTTAAAAACAACATAAGTTGATTGCCTTGCATAGATTGAGAAACCTTAACATTGAGTTTCTCTTGTAAAAATGTTTTTATTTCTATCAAATCAATTGCATCTCCGTTTTCTAATGCACGGGCATAGTGGTGAATTTGGTTTTGAAGCGAAATCAACATGCCTGCTAACATTTTTTTATACAAGGCGGCTTGCTCGTGATATTTGGAAACCGAAATGTTATCGATATTGGATAAAAATATAATTTCATCTTCAATGGCATTCAAATTTCCAATGAGCGAACCATGTCCACCTGCACGTAAAACAAATGTTCCGTCTTCATTACGAAAAACAGTACCGTCCTCTTTACAGGATAATGTGTCTGTACTTTTTTGTTGATGCGAAAAACTCAAATTTGTTTTAGCTGCAGTTGTGGAGTTTAACTGCGTAATTGTTTTGGAAAGATGTTGCTCAAAAGCCCGTGTGCTACCTGGCGGAATGGTAAAATGAATATTCATAACACCATTATTTTTCACAAATTGTGTAGAAAAAAACAATTGTTCTGCGGCTGCAGTTCTTAGCTCAGTGTCGTACTTATGAAAAGGGATTAAGGCTTTGGGAAGCTTTCCAAGGCTATCAACTGTTTTTTGAATAAATCGATGTCTATAATCTTTATCGAGTGACTCAATTTGTTCTTTATCTAATGCTTTTCGAATTTGAGCATAAAACGGAAATTTTTCAATACCGCTAAGAAAAACGGCAAGTTTGTAGGTCTTATTTCGATTTAAATAACTCCGTAGCGTTTCCTTTTTGACATCATATCTTTTTAGGAAAAAATGCAAAAACTTAAACATACGGCTTGCCATTCCAGATGCCGGTATAAAACGAGATATAGAAAAATTAGCCTTTTCTGTATCAAAAATTGTTGCGTATTTTAAAGTATCATTATTTGATAAAACTACAATTCCATCAGAAGCTGTTGCGGGTCGTTCTAATTGGGCGTAATTCGCTCCATTTTGCAACAAGCGTAATTGCTCTTGCGCTTCGGGTTCAGAAATGCCTATTTCTTGTAAAACAAGTTTATCCTTTTGCGTAAATACGTGATTCATTTAATTCATTTAGTTTTTCAATAGCGTACTTCATCCGTTCTTCATGCGAACCGCTTAGCAAGGTAAAGGTTAGATTACGATGTTTTAAAGCAACCGCAAATTTATGAAACATTTCTTCACGTTGGTTGGGTCTATCACGAAGTAAATCCTTCTCCCAAGGAACGTCGATATCTGTTAAAAAGTATAGGTCATATCGGTTTTCTTTATTTGCCTGTACTACTTTTTTGTTGCACCAACCATCAAAATAGGCTTCAGAATATACTTGTGTGGACAGTAAAGTGGTATCGCAAAAAATAATTTTATTTGCTCTTTTTA
>CATAMV010000082.1 GCA_949487855.1 Bacteroidota bacterium | reverse complement strand
GCAAAAGCCTTTGCAGACTTTTTCAAAGCAACAGCTGAGTTTGCCGAATTTAGTCAATCTTTTACAAGAGTTTTAATTAAAGAATACAACTAAACCATAGGCATATCTTCTTCTTTTAGTTCTGCTACTTCTAAACCTCTTAAATAGGTTAGCGATATATTTTATCGTTTTCAGCTATTTATATTAAAAATTAACTATATTTAGTAATAAACCATACTATGAAATTTTTAGAAAAATACTACCCGCTCCTTTTAGCTTTCTTTAGTTTTTTGTACTCAATATATCTTTGGTTTACAGGAAATGAATTGGAAGGAATATACGTTGGTCTTTGGCCAATAACAATCTTGGGTTTTGCCATAGCAATTAGACAAAGAAGAAAAGATTCAAATTAGAAATTATGAATAATAAATTGATGTTTATTATCGGATGTGTCATTTTTCTGATTTACAATTTTTTTTATTTTAAAATTGTACTAAACCAAAAGAGAGCGAAAAAAAAGGATAAAGAAAGCTAAGCCATAGGTGTCACTTTTTATGCTAACGCTACTACATCCAAGTTGCTAAATCAACCGTATAGGTGATCGTAAAGGATAATAGCGCATAACAGCACATAAGCAATAGCAGGCAAAATATCAGAGATATTATCTCTAATTTGAATTCTCACCAGAATGGCAACAAGCATCATAATAATGATAAAAACGGCGCTTATAGGAATGGCTATGTTAAACTCAAAACCGAGAAGTAATCCAAAACCTCCAATACATTGACACACCCCAATTGCTTTGCGTTTCTCTGCGAGTCCCCAGCGTTTAAATTCACGGATCATTCTTTTTGAAACAAAGGAATTGATTCCGTAAGCGATAAAAGATATCCCAGTAAAAGCGGTTATAATGGCGGTTGGCTCCATAAACTAGAGTAAACCATAGTTAAATGCAGCAATAAATAAGGACATCAAAAGAAATACCAAAGAAGGCAGACGTTGTATAAAGGGGTTTTTAACCTTAAGGTGGGTCAACTGTGCACTTAACATAAAAAAAGCCATTCCGAGTGCAGCATACAGCGTTATTTCGTTGTAGCACAACCCCAAAAGAAGTAGTGCCGAAATAGACATTTTAGCTGCTCCAACAAAATTTCGAAATACATCGGAATAGCCAAACTGTTTAAATTCTGCGAGTACGTTGTGATATCTAAAAATCCACACGTAGTACACCGAAATTGCTACTGTGACCTGAAATAGTAAAGAAATATGTTCCATTCTGATGTTTTTTCTAAAGTTACAAAATATTACTACGTGTGATAAATTTAACTAAATCAATGGGTAGTAGCTCCACTAAATTGGCGTTGAGCCTGAAGTAAGTTTGTTTGGTAATCAAGCATTCGGGCATGTGCTAAGCCATCAATAAATAGGATAACTCCTAACATCAGTATTGCAGCAATCATACTTGCACGCCAAATAGGAATAGGAACAAAGTAAAGGACTAAAGCGCATATGATGATAATGATTGGAATTGCAGTAAATACCACGGTCTTGTATTCTTTTAATGTGCTTTCTACACGATATAATTCTTTTTGAATAAATGCAATAGCATCGCTATTGTAATCGATGTCAAACTGCGTGATTCTTCCTTTATTTGTGGCAAATAATCCAACCCCCACAATCAGTAAAAAAACCCCTGCGACTAAAACTGGAATGACGTAAGCTCTTGCTAAATCCGTTTTCCCATATTGCCAAAATCCAAAGCTTGTGAGTATAAAAACAATACCAACAATCATAAAAAAGGCAGTTGAAACAAGCTCTGCTTTTGCCCATTCTAATGCGATTTTTAGTATATCCATGTCTAAATATATAACAAAAAACCTCCTTCGAAGAAGGAGGTTTTAAAATATAATTTGTTTGTTATATCACTAAAAAGAATAAATAGCTGCAACAACAAAAGAAGCTAAGCTATCTGTAGCTTTTGCGTCATTATCCAAGTAAAATTTATCTGAAGCAGTATCAACTCTAAATTCAGGCTTAAGGATAAAGTTTCCTGAAGTGTAGCTACCAGTAATGGTAAATGATGTGTTGTCTTGGTCACCTGAGTCAAACACGAAACCACCTTTATCTTCAAAGTACTCATAACGTGCACCTAAGCTAAAAGAATCTGAAAGTGCAACTTGAGGATATAATGCAACCCCTGCAAAACCATTGTCACTATCAGTTGTAGTAGTTGAAGTGGCGTTCACACCAAGGAAAAATCCATCAGTGATATCAATTCCACCTGTGAAGTCAATTTGAGAATAGTCTTTACCTCCTAAGAAATTGATGTACTGTCCAAATAGTCCAAGTTGTAAACCATAAGTATATGTGTCACCAGCTTCATAATCAAGAGTTCCGTCAATGTCTTCATCAGCAATCAAAGCGTAGTTTGCCTCAGTCATGTCAGTTGGGTTCATAACCGCAGCCATAAATGTTACGTCGTCAGATAATGTAAAGTCCAATTTTAAACCTGTGTGAGAAAAAGGACCATATGAGAACATATATGATGTAGAGTAGTTAAAGTTAGCAGCAGGAGAAATCACTTCATATCCTAGGAAGGTATTGAAGTTACCAACTGTTACTGTAAAACTATCACTGAAGTTGTAGTATGCGTACAACTGGTTGATGATTTGAGAGGAATCTTCAGTAGATCCAAAAACGGCGTCTGCACCTCTTGGTCCGTAAACAAAGTCAGCAACAAAGCCGTGCTTTTCACCTTCGTAAGAAAGCACAACGTTGGCCATCCCAATAGAAAAGCCAGGGTCATTAGCAAATGAAGTTTCAGGAGCAAACTTAGCGCTTCTAAAGTACGTGTCTATTGTACCAGATACACTAAATGTGGGTTCTTCTTGTGCTTGTGCGTTTTGGCTTCCTAATATAGTTACCATTGTTATTGCAAGCGTTAATGTAAATAATGATTTAATATAATTTTTCATCATGTAAATTTTAGTTATTATTTATTTAATTGCTCCAAATGTAAGTTTTAAAAACACTTACCCATTGGTTTTTTAGGGGCAATTGGTGTTTTTTGTAATAAAATAAAATTCATCCCCCAAAAATTATGGGGTTAACATATTTTTAACATATATTTTAAATATAAGACCCCTTTAAGCACAAGGGTTTTTATGGAAAGTGTAAAAAATGATCAAAAAATCAAGTCAATTTTATCAAAAAATGACCTAACAGTACAAAACCAAGACAAAGTCCGAAGCTTAAAATGGAATAACCAAAGAAATGAAACAGCTGTCCCCCCTTGATAAATGCGTAGTTTTCATAAGTAAAGGTTGAAAAAGTGGTAAGACCCCCACAAAAACCAGTAACAAGCAAAAGTTTTTGATGTTCGCTCAACAAACCTGAAGAATGAAAACCACCCATAAGCATCCCGATAATCAAACAACCAACAGCGTTAGCACACAGGGTAGCCCATGGAAAGTCGATAGAAATTTGCTGTAAAAGCTTAGCGATGGCGAATCGCGCCATGCTTCCCAATCCACCACCAACAAAAACGAGTATTAAAGATTGCATACTCATTTAGACGATACCCTTTAATACAACCAAAAGCCCCACAAAAAACAAAAACCCAATCAATACCCAAAAGCTACCTTTAAAATAGGCTTTGCTTTTTTGCTTGTCCATTATATAACTGTATATAATGACAGTTGTAAATGCAAAAACAAAAAAAAGTGCGAAAATCAATTGACCCGTGGAGAACATAGCGTTATTTTTAGCGAAACTATAAAAAAATGCAAAAACAATTAGATGCAGTAGCCGCATTTCACAATGCTTTTGGTGTGGGAATGGCAAATACACCTGTAGGGCATATTTCAAAAGAAATAAATGAATTACGGCACAAACTGATGGCAGAAGAAAATAATGAGTACCTAGAGGCAGCAAACACAAACGATTTGGTAGAAGTGGCAGATGCTCTTGGCGATATGTTATACATACTTTGCGGTACCATACTTTCACATGGAATGCAACATGTTATTGAGGAAGTGTTTGACGAAATCCAAAATAGTAATATGAGTAAGCTTGGCGCAGATGGGAAGCCAATTTACAGGGAAGACGGTAAGGTGATGAAAGGGCCAAATTACCGCAAGCCCAACTTAAAACAGTTTTTGGATTAGTCACAAACCTTGAAGCGCCACCCAAAGGGGTCTTCAGCATTATTGTACTGAATGTCAACTAGGGCATTTTTAATCTTTTCTGCATAGCTTTTTTCTGGAAGGGGCACGTCGTAATCAGTTCCTTTGTAACCAAAACCAATAATGGGTTGAATAACAACTGCTGTTCCACTACCAAAAATTTCAAGTAATGCACCCGATTTTTTGGCTTCAATGAGTTCTGAAACCTTTAGTGCGCGTACTTCTGTTTTAATACCCAAATGCGCAGCCAGTTCAAGAATACTTTTTCGAGTGACGCCATCAAGGATGCTGTCGTTGGTAGGCGCTGTGATTAAAGTATCTCCGATTCTGAAAAACAAATTCATTGTCCCGGCTTCTTCGATGTATTCGTGCGTAGCAGCATCTGTCCAAATAATTTGTTGATAGCCTTCAGCATTAGCAAGTTGTGTAGGGTAAAACTGCCCGCCGTAGTTTCCTGCAGCTTTGGCATAGCCCACTCCTCCTTGTGGGGCACGACTGTAATGATCCGCGATTTTCACACGAACATCACCACCATAATAACTTGCTACAGGGGCACAGATAATCATAAATCGATATTCAGAAGCTGCAGAGGCTTGAACGCCTGCCTCTGAGGCAAAAACAAATGGTCGAACATAAAGTGATTTTCCTTTACCAGCTTTTACCCACTCTTTGTCTATCGTGATAAGTTTTTTCATTCCGTCCAAAAAGAGTTCTTCGGGAAAAGTAGGAATTGCAAGACGTTCTGCAGATTTGTTAATGCGTTTGGCATTTTGATCTGGACGAAATAACCATACACCGTCATTATCATCTTTAAACGCTTTCATGCCTTCAAATACGGCTTGACCATAATGCAACACGCTTGCTGCTGGAGAAATTTGCATGGGCGCATAAGGAACTATTTGGGGTGCTTCCCATTTACCGTCTTTATAATCACAGACAAACATATGATCTGTAAATGTTGAACCAAAAGCCAAATGGTCAAAATCTAAAGCGTCTATTTTGGATACAGACGCAGTCGTGATGTTTATTTGTTGTTCCATAGAACAAAAGTAGGAAAATCTTGAATGTACGCACCATCTGATGTACATTTACAAAAAAAAGAATGCGAATTTTAATTTCGGGTGCCAGTGGGCTTGTAGGAAAAGCACTTATCCCCATTTTAGAACAGTCTGGCCATCAGGTGTCTGTGCTTTCTACGCGTTCCAATACTACAGCTTTCGCATCACATATCACATCTTTTCATTGGAACCCCGAAAAGGGGATTTTAGATCGCAACGCATTAAACGATGTTGATGTCATTATCAGTTTGGCAGGAGCTAAAATTGCCCAACGCTGGACCTCAAAATCAAAGAAATCAATTCTTGACAGTAGGGTTTTAGGAACCCGTCTTGTAGTTGATGCATTAAAATCAAACCAAAAGCATCGCGTTGCACATTTCATTTCAGCGTCTGCAATTGGGATTTACCCATCCAGTTTTACAACTAGATATACTGAATCAAATACCGATGTTGCAAAAAGTTTTCCTGCTGAGGTTGTTCGCGCTTGGGAAGCCGAAGTAGATAAAGCAAACGATATTGTTGCCCATGTAAGTAAAATTCGAATAGGCTTGGTACTTGCACAAGGAGGTGGTGCATTGTTGCCGTTGGCGATTCCTACTTCTTTGGGGTTTGGCGCTTGGTTTGGAAACGGGAAGCAATGGCAGTCATGGATTCACATTCAAGATTTAGTACGTTTATTCGCTTTTTCACTGGAAAACCCTGGGATTTATAATGGTGTTGCACCAAATCCCGTCTCTCAAAAAGCGTTGGTAAAATCTATTGCTAAAACCTACCGTGTTCCGCAGTGGCTTCCTGGTGTTCCAAAGGGTGTAATTAAAACAGTTATGGGCGATATGGGAGAAGTACTATTTGACAGCATAAATGCTTCTAGCGCAACTGTAGAAAATCAAGGATTTGTTTTTAAATATCCATTACTAAAAGATGCGCTGAAGGATTTGCTACCCTTACGCAGAAAAAAGTAGTGTCATTTTGACATAATACATGTTTTGGCAGTACTTTTGCCAGGATTTAAAAAACGATTTATGGCTGCAAAAAAGAGAAAAAAGAAAGTTGAGGAGGAAGTAGCTCATGAAGAACAAACTGCCAAAGTAGAAGTTGAAAAAGACCCATTGGCAGAAGTTCAATCTGCTTTAGAAGACGAAAAAAATAAATTTCTGCGCTTATTCGCCGAGTTTGAAAACTACAAAAAGCGCACAGCAAAAGAGCGTATCGAATTATTCAAAACCGCATCACAAGAAGTTATGGTTGCGCTACTCCCTGTTCTTGATGATTTTGAACGCGCACTAGCTGAGCTAGATGAGAATGACGAGCGTTTAGCAGGTATTCGTCTTATTTACAATAAATTAGATGATACATTAAAACAACAAGGGTTGTCAAAAATGGAAATAGCACCCAAAGCGGTTTTTGATGCCGAAATCCATGAAGCCATCACACAGCTCCCGGAAACAGATGAACACCCGAAAGGCACTATTATTGACGTCGTTGGAGCGGGGTATAAACTTGGAGATTTAATAATTCGTTACCCTAAAGTTGTGGTAGCTCAGTAAATATGAAAGAAGACTATTACGACATACTTGGAATTGGCAAGTCAGCTTCAGCGTCTGAAATTAAGAAGGCGTATCGCAAAAAAGCAATTGCTTATCACCCAGACAAAAATCCGGGAGACGCAGAGGCGGAGAAGAAATTTAAAGAAGCAGCTGAAGCGTATGAAGTTCTTGGAGATGAACAAAAACGCGCTCAGTACGATAAATTTGGACATGCTGCTTTTGATGGAAATCAAGGCTTTGGTGGTGGCGGAATGAATATGGATGACATCTTCAGTCAGTTTGGAGATATTTTCGGTAGCGCTTTTGGTGGTGGCTTTGGTGGTTTTGGCGGAGGTCAGCGCCGTGCAAAAGGAACAAATCTGCGTGTACGTGTCACGTTAACTCTTGAAGAAATAGTTTTAGGTGTTGAGAAAAAAATTAAAGTAAAGCGTAAAAAACAAGCCCCAGGTGTAAGCTACGTAACGTGTAAAACTTGTGGTGGCTCGGGTCAAACCATGCGTATTACAAACACCATTTTGGGAAGAATGCAATCTGCAACAACATGTAGTACGTGTAATGGTGCTGGGCAAAGCTTACGTCATCGTCCATCTGGGGCTGATGCTTATGGTATGGTTTCTCAAGAGGAAACGGTTTCTATCAAAATCCCTGCTGGCGTAGAAGACGACATGCAGCTTAAAGTTTCTGGCAAAGGAAACGAAGCGCCGGGTCAAGGACTTTCTGGAGATTTGATTGTTCAGATTTCTGTAAAAGAACACCCACAATTAAAACGAGAAGGCAATAACTTACATTTAGACTTATACATTTCCATATCTGATGCAGTTCTTGGCACCTACAATGAAATTGATACTGTTGGAGGCTCTGTTCGCATTAAGTTAGAGGCCGGAATTCAATCGGGTAAAATTTTACGCCTAAAAGGAAAAGGTGTGCCAAGTTTAAATGGTTACGGAACGGGAGACTTGCTTGTTCACGTAAGTGTATGGACACCAGAGCAGCTTACTAAGGAACAAAAGCAATTTTTTGAGCAGCACCGTATCCACGAAAACTTTAAGCCAAGCCCAAAATCAACGCATAAATCGTTTTTTGATAAAGTAAAAGACATGTTTTCATGATTTTCTATCGTTTGTATGCATAAAGTTTATATATTTGGCATAACGATAGATTTATCTATTAGTTATTTTTCTTTTTCATAGCAATTTTTTCCCATCCTCTTTTTGAGGGTGGGTTTTCTTTTTTACCACTATTTTTTTCTATATTAGAATATGGAAAAAATCAAATCATTCTTTCAATATAACATCGGAATTGGCGACGCTCAGTTGAGTGTTGGCTCTTTCTTGATTTGGGTTTTTGTCATTATTGCCATATCGTTTTTTTTACGAATAGCCCGCAAAATCTTAAACCGCAAACTATCTCCTGATCGCCGGGGAAAGTTTAAACCTATATTCTCGTTTTTTAACTATTCGATTTACACCGTTGTGGTCTTATTGGCCTTACAAAATGCAGGTGTAAACTTAACTGCGCTTTTAGCTGCATCTGCTGC
The DNA here is from genome assembly GCA_949487855.1 of Bacteroidota bacterium. Classification (GTDB taxonomy): domain Bacteria; phylum Bacteroidota; class Bacteroidia; order Flavobacteriales; family Flavobacteriaceae; genus UBA7446. The sequence goes on along the minus strand of CATAMV010000082.1, from coordinate 24,912 downwards.
CTTATTGGTTGGTGTTGGTTTTGCCCTGCAAACCTTTTTTCAAGATATTATTTCTGGAATATTTATTTTAATTGATCAAACGGTACATGTAGGTGATATCATTGAACTAAATGAAAAGGTTGGTCGCGTTGAAAAAATTACACTTCGTACTACTCGGGCAGTAACCCGAGATAACAAAGTACTCATTATACCAAATCACAAATACCTGACTACAACCTTGTTTAACTGGACAGAAAACAATAAAGTTACGGGTGAATCCATAGATATTGGTGTGGCGTATGGTACAGACGTTGAAAAATTTAAAGAACTCATGTTGGAAACCGCTAAAAAACACCCAGATGTGATGACAAACAAAGCGCCTGTGCTGTTGTTTCAAAACTTTGGGGACAGTAGTTTAGACTTTACGCTCATTGTATTTACAAAAGATGCGTTTAAGGGAGCAGTTATTAAGAGTGACTTGAGATTTGCTATTGAAAAAACACTGCGACAACACAATATTGAAATTCCGTTCCCACAACGCGTTATTCATACCTCCAACTAAATGGCATATATCTTAATTGTAGAAGACGAAGCAAACATCCGACGTGTGCTGCGTAAAGTTCTTTCTGAACATGACAAAACAATGACCTTTAGCGAAGCTGAAGATGGTGTTTCGGCAATTGCGTTGATATCAAAAAACACTTTTGACCTTATTTTATGTGATATTAAAATGCCAAAAAAGGATGGAATAGAGGTGTTGTCATACGTGCAAGAACAGTCTCCCCAGACTCCGATTGTAATGATTTCAGGTCATGGTGATTTGGAAACTGCAGTTCAAGCCATGCGATTGGGTGCTTACGACTATATTGCCAAGCCGCCCGACTTGAATCACTTACTCCAAACCGTACGATCGGCATTGAATGTTCAGGCAAAGCCTAAAAAATCCAACGTCAAAAGGATACCAAAGAAATACACAATGGTTGGCGAGTCAGACTCAATTCAAATCATTCACAGTATGGTAGCTAAAGTAGCGCCAACCATGGCTCGTATTTTTATCCAAGGGCCAAACGGAAGCGGTAAGGAGTTGGTTGCCCGTGCCTTGCACCACAAAAGTAATCGTTCTGATGCCCCTTTTGTAGAAGTAAATTGCGCTGCTATTCCTTCAGAACTTATTGAAAGTGAACTTTTTGGTCATATGAAAGGTTCATTTACTTCGGCACACAAAGACCGAAAGGGTACTTTTGAGCAAGCCCATGGCGGAACACTTTTTTTGGATGAAATTGGAGATATGAGTTTGGCTGCTCAAGCCAAAGTGTTACGTGCGCTTGAAGAGCACAAAATTCAACGTGTAGGTAGTGACAAGCCCATATCAGTTGATGTACGCGTAATAGCCGCAACAAACAAAAATATCAAAGAAGAAATTGCTCAAAACCGTTTTCGTGAAGATTTGTATCACCGCCTTGCCGTTATTGAACTTTACGTACCGCCACTTAACGACAGAAGAGACGATATTCCACTTTTAGCACAACATTTTTTAGCCGAGTTGAGTCCCCGAAAAGAACTACATCCAGAAGCAATTAATGCGTTACAAGCAATTGATTGGACTGGAAATATCAGGCAATTACGAAACGTTATAGAGCGATTGCATATACTTAGCGATCATCATATTTCTGCCCATGACGTTACTTTATACACAACACTAAATGAAAACCCATGATTCGATTAATGCTTCTTTTTTGCTGTGTTATGCTATATGGACAGCCCAATACAGTTGATAAAAATCAACTAAAACAGTTCTATGATATTGCATTATTAGAAGGTCAATCTTATGAATGGTTGAATTATTTGTCAAATCGAATTGGCAGTCGTTTGTCAGGTTCTTTAGGAGCAGAACGCGCAGTGGTATGGACAAAATCAGAACTTGAGTCATTAGGTCTCGATCGGGTTTACTTGCAAGCGGTCAAGGTTCCAAAATGGGTACGTGGTCCAAAAGAATTTGCTCTTATAGAAACAGCACCTGGCGTCACATTTAATGTGCCTATTACAGCACTTGGTGGCTCAGTTGCAACCCCCTCTGTTGGGTTAAAAGCTAGAGTTGTTGAAGTTCAGGGTATTGAAGATTTAGCCAAATTAGGGCGTGAAAATATTGAAGGAAAAATAGTTTTCTTTAACCGTCCCATGCAAGCAAACCTTATCAGTACATTTCAAGCTTATTCGGGTTGTGTAGATCAACGATACGATGGTGCTCGGGAGGCAAGTGAATTTGGTGCCGTAGGCGTCATTGTTCGTTCTATGAATTTACGATTAGATGATTTTCCACACACAGGCGCCATGAGTTATGGCGATCAAAATGTATCGAAACGTATTCCAGCGGCAGCCATCAGCACGAATGCCGCTGAAAAATTAAGCTATTTACTAAAACTTGAGCCTAAGTTGAAATTTCTCTTCCGCCAGCAATGTAAAACCTATCCAGATGTTTTATCACACAATGTTGTTGGTGAAATTAAAGGAAGTGAATTTCCTAATGAAATTATCGTAGTAGGTGGACATTTAGATTCTTGGGACCTAGGAGATGGCGCTCACGACGACGGCGCTGGAGTAGTACAATCAATGGAAGTATTGCGCTTATTTAAAAAATCAGGTTATCGTCCAAAGCGTACCATTAGAGTTGTGTTGTTCATGAATGAAGAAAATGGATTGCGTGGTGGCAATGCGTATGCTAATAGTGTGCTTGCGAATAATGAAAAACACATTTTTGCGCTCGAATCAGACGCAGGCGGATTTACGCCTCGTGGCTTTTCATTCAACTGTTCAGACGAAGAATTTGCTCAAGTTGAAACATGGAAACCCCTATTTAAACCGTATTTAGTTCATTATTTTGAGCAGGGTGGGAGTGGTGCAGACATTCGGCCACTTAAAAACAAGTACAATGTTTTGGCAGGACTTCGACCTGATTCGCAGCGGTATTTTGACCATCACCACGCTGAAAATGATACTTTTGATGCGGTAAATAAACGTGAATTAGAGCTGGGCGCAGCTACCATGACATCCTTAATTTACTTGTACGATAAATACGGTTTAGTAAATCCTATCCCGAACACAATTAAACAGTAAACACTAAGAATGCTCCAACAATACACCAAAGAATTCAAAACCAATTTACGTCTCGCTTGGCCCGTTATGTTGGGAATGCTTGGCCATACATTAGTACAATTTATAGACAACATTATGGTAGGTCAGTTGGGAACAACTGAGCTGGCTGCTATATCCCTTGGAAATAGTTTTGTGTTTATCGCTATGGCTATTGGTATTGGGTTTTCAACTGCCATTACGCCTCTTATTGCTGAAGCAGACGCAGCAAATCACCAAACTGCTTCTCAAAAAGTATTGATTGAGGGACTCCGGTTGTGTACAATTTTAGGTATCGTATTATTCTTGGCTGTGTATATAGCAAAACCACTGCTCTTTAAAATGGGTCAAGAAGCATCTGTTGTAGTATTGTCATTTCCATATTTGAATTGGGTTGCATTTTCGCTTATTCCCTTGGTGATTTTTCAAGCTTTTAAACAATTTTCAGATGGTATGTCGCTTACCAAATACTCCATGTATGCCACATTGTTAGCAAATGTTGTAAATGTGATTATCAATTATTTTTTGATTTTTGGTGTGTGGATTTTCCCAAAGTGGGGCGTAACTGGTGCTGCGGTGGGTACACTAGCTTCGCGCGTGGTTATGCTTATTTTTATTTTCATCTTGCTGTATAAAGACCCTAAGACAGCTGCTTTTATTCGTGGAATTCTGCCATTATCATTTCACAAAAAGGAATTAAAACAAATTTTAAAACTTGGTTTTCCATCTTCATTGCAAATGTTTTTCGAAGTTGGGTTTTTTACCTTCGCCATTTGGGTTTGCGGATTTTTAAGTAAAGACGCACAAGCTGCCAATCAAATAGCACTAAACTTATCGTCCATGACCTTTATGGTCGCTATGGGACTTAGCGTAGCAGCAACCATACGGGTAGGCAATCAAAAGGGGTTGGGTGCTTTTAAAGAACTAAAGCGTATTGCACTTTCGGTTTTTTTAATCACGCTACTGCTCGATATAGTATTTGCGGCATTGTTTATACTCGGGAACAGTTGGTTTCCGTGGCTGTATTTAGATCCGTCCACAGGACTTGACACCTTTGCAGTGGCAGAACTGGCAGCATCATTGCTTTTTATTGCTGCTTTTTTTCAAATCTTTGATGGTGCACAAGTGGTAGCATTAGGCAGTCTTCGTGGTTTACAAGACGTAAAAATACCTACATGGATTACCTTTTTAGCTTATGGTTTAACAGGTGTTCCCGTTATGCTGTATTTGAGTATAACTGCTAACCTTGGTGCTAAAGGTGTTTGGATTGGACTTAGCCTTGGACTCGTGGTTTCGTCTTTGTTGTTGTATCTTCGCTTTAGGTATTTGTCTAACAAACTCATTCGATTACATGTCTGATGCACTTCCAGAATTTTTACTTGCCGATAATGCTGATTTCCCTGAAGCTATTTTTGTAGTACACACAAATTTCCCCCGTTTTATTCTAAATCTTTCTAATGATGAGTTAGAATGGTGGGAAACTTTTTCAAAAGAAGATAAAGAGCAGGCCACCGAGGAAATGGCGCTATGGGTAGAGCGAGCTACGGAATTTTATGATAATGAAATCAATAATTATACAGATTAATGGATACCTTACTGCTTTGGGATAAGGATCTTTTTTTGTGGCTAAACAACTTGGGAACTCCTCAGTTTGATTCATTTTGGATGGCACTTACAGACAAAAAGAACACGATTGCTTTTTATGTGGTGCTTACTGCAATTTGCAGTAAATGGTTGGGTTGGAAAAACACACTTTGGCTTTTACTAACCATTGCACTCTTGATAACCTTCACAGACCAAATAACCAATGCTTTTAAAAATGGGTTTCAGCGTTTACGTCCTTGTCACGAGGAGTCCTTAGAAGGTCTGATGCGTCTTGTTAAATCCAGTTGTGGCGGAAAATACAGTTATTTTTCGGGTCATGCATCCAATTCGTTTGCTATTGCTACGTTTTTTGTGGTGCTTTTTGCAAAGCGATTTCGCGCCATGAGACTCCTTTTTGTAATTGCAACGTTAGTCGCTTACAGCCGTATTTATATTGGCGTTCATTACCCGCTTGATGTCATAAGTGGTGCAGTTTTTGGTGCTTTTGCAGGGTGGCTATTTGCCAAAATATATTTGAAATTTATTCCAAATCCGCTTTAACCAATTCTGGGTACGCCTGTAAAAATCGACTGACTCTTGGTTTTGAAACCGCTCTTATGTATGGATTGTTGGGGTTGTTTGCTTCAAAATCTTGATGATAGTCCTCCGCTTGATAAAACGCATTTAACTTTTTTACTTCCGTTACAATTGGATTTTTGTAACGCTTTATATCTCCAAGTTTTTTTATTGTTTGTTCTATTGTCTTTTTTTCTTCTTCAGTTTCATAAAAGGCAATAGAGCGGTAGTGGGTTCCTTTATCTGGACCTTGTCTGTTAAGCGTGGTTGGATCGTGCGATCCAAAAAACACTTGAACAAGTGTTTCAAAAGAAACTTTATTTGGGTCATAGATAACCTTAATACTTTCGGCATGCCCTGTTTTACCAGAAACAACTTGCCTGTAATTTGGATTTATTGTTGCTCCACCAGCGTATCCAGATATTGCCTCTTTTACACCGTCAACCTGCTCAAAAACGGCCTCAACACACCAAAAACATCCCGAAGCAAAATAGGCCGCTTTGTGTTCTTGAGTGACCATATACGTTGCCTTTGCAACTGGGGTTGAATTGTTTACTGGCTTAGGTGCTGCAATTGTACATGCTGCAATTTGAATACTGATAAGAAAAAGTCGCATAATTTATGTATGAATAAATGTTACAGAAAATAATTTACAAAAACGATGCCAGCTCTTTTGTTCTCTTAATGATTCGAAAGCTTTATTATCGCTGTAGGATTCGGTATTCTCTAATGCATTTATGATGCTTTGTGAAAGCGCAGTTGGATTTGGTTTTGATACCATACCTGTCTTAGAATTTATACTTTCCGCAAGTCCGCCAACATCAGTAACGACTGTTGGTTTAGCAAAATGAATTGCCATAGGCGTGATGCCGCTTTGTGTAGCTGAAATATAGGGTTGTACCACCCAATCACAAGCCGAAAACCACATCGAAACATCCGTTGTAGGTACAAATCGATCATGAAACAAAAGCATATCATCCACTTTTAAAGTGGACGCCAACTCTCGATATTTCCGTAGGGGTTCGTAGGGTTCTCCCACAACCAAAACACGTACTCGGGGTCTTTTTTGCCTGAGTTGTGGTAGGCTTTTTATTAATATATCCAAGCCTTTATAGGGACGAATTAATCCAAAAAATAACACATATTCAAGTGTGTCCTCTAATCCCAATACTTCTAATGCCTTCGCTTTTTTCATTGGCTCTGGCAGCTGTATGTTTATGGGATGAAAATAGGTATGAATTGGCTTTTGCGTTTGTTCTTTTAAAGCATCAGAAACCTTTTCAGACATGCATAGTATTTCATCAATTCCCTCCAAAAAAGCTCCTAATAGTACGGTATCTGCTAATTTTCTTTCGTGCGGTAGTGCATTATCTACCCAGGCAATTTTTTTACATGTAAGTTGACTTGCGATAGTCCGATAACAAAGTGCCAGCCAAGGGGTCCAATACCTAAAAACAACCAAGCTCGGTTGTAATTTTTTGATTTGTCTTGCTGTTTTCCACCATGTTAGTGGATTAAGCATATTGATTGCTCTATGCGATGTGAAATTAGGGTTTGTTGCTTCGGATGAATATTGGGTTTTCCCTGGAAATAATGCTTTTGGATACAGTACTGAAAATGAAAAGATCACCATCTCTTCTCCTTGTGAAACTAATGTGTTTACAAAGGAATTGTTGGTGTCTGCTATACCACCGCGGAAAGGAGAAACAGGACCAACTAAGACAACCATTTTAGTTACCTTCAATAAGCACCCATTCCCCTTTTGCTAGTAAGGGTTCTGCTTGTTTAAATTTTACGGTTTTACGCTCACCGCTTACTACATGTTGGATGTCAACGCGTTCGTTTCTTCCAATTTTTGGACGCTCACGTACGATAGTTTCTGCTTTTTCCATCGCACCACCACCAGATTGTTGCGATGCTTGACGCATTGCCTGTTGGTCTTGATTTAGTACTTCTTCTTTTGAGATGTTCACACGTTCTTTTCTTCTTGTAGCACGCGCTTCACGGATTGTATTGGGATCTTGTGTGGGTAATTCTCCCTTGAATAAGAATGAAATAATATCTCTGTTGACGTTGTCCATAAACCCACTGAACAACTCAAACGATTCAAATTTATAAATTAATAACGGATCTTTTTGTTCATGAACTGCAAGCTGTACCGATTGTTTTAGCTCATCCATTTTGCGAAGGTGGTCCTTCCAAGACTCGTCAATAATGGCAAGACTGATATTTTTCTCAAAATCACGCACTAAATTTTTACCCTCACTTTCAAAGGCACTCTCCAAGTCACTGACCACATTCAGGGTGCGAATACCTTCTGTAAAGGGAACTACTATACGTTTAAAGGTGTTAGTTGGGTTTTGATAGACATCCTTGATAACAGGGAAAACACGCTTTGCGTTTTCCTCCATTTTTTGCTGATAGTGTGCCACTGCAGCTTGATAAACCAACTCAGTAAGCTGTTCCACAGATTGACTTTCAAACTCCTCAGCCGAAACAGGACTTGTAAGTGAAAACAATCGAATCAATTCAAATTCAAATTGTTTGTAGTCTTTGTTTGATAAGTTAGTAGCGCAAATTTGATCACAGGTGTCAAAAAGCATGTTTGCGATATCTACTTGTAAGCGTTCTCCGTTAAGGGCATTGTAGCGTCTCTTATAAATTACTTCTCGTTGTGCATTCATCACATCGTCATATTCAAGTAATCGCTTGCGAATGCCAAAATTATTTTCTTCTACTTTTTTCTGCGCACGTTCTATAGATTTTGTCATCATACTCGCCTGGATGACTTCCCCTTCTTTGTGTCCCATGCGGTCCATCATTTTGGAGATACGTTCTGATCCAAACAAACGCATTAAATTATCTTCTAAAGACACATAAAATTGAGAACTTCCAGGATCTCCCTGTCGTCCAGAACGCCCACGCAACTGACGGTCAACACGCCTAGAATCGTGACGTTCGGTACCAATTATAGCAAGTCCGCCTGCTTTTTTTACAGCATCGTTAATTTTAATATCCGTACCACGTCCTGCCATATTCGTAGCGATCGTTACAATGCCTGCTTTTCCTGCTTCAGCAACAACGTCTGCTTCTTTTTTATGCAGTTTGGCATTAAGTACGTTGTGTGGTACTTTTCGTATGGTAAGCATTCTGCTTAGTAACTCGGAAATTTCTACCGATGTAGTACCAATAAGCACGGGGCGCCCTTCATGTGAAAGCGAACTAACGTGATCAATTACCGCATTGTACTTTTCACGTTTTGTCTTGTAAATAAGGTCGTTGTCGTCTTTTCTGGCTATAGGTCTGTTGGTTGGAATTTCCACAACATCCAATTTGTAAATTTCCCAAAACTCTCCTGCCTCTGTAATTGCTGTTCCTGTCATTCCAGCAAGTTTGCGATACATCCTAAAGTAGTTCTGTAATGTAATGGTTGCAAACGTTTGTGTTGCTGCTTCAATTTTTACATTTTCTTTGGCTTCAATGGCTTGATGCAATCCATCAGAATAACGACGCCCGTCCATTATACGGCCCGTTTGCTCGTCAACAATTTTAACTTGGTTTTCCATCACCACATAGGCAACATCCTTTTCAAAAAGGGTATAAGCCTTTAGCAGTTGATTCATGCTGTGAATACGTTCACTTTTGATGCTGTAATCTTTAAAGAGCACTTCTTTTTCAGCCGCTTCATCTTCGGGCGAAAGTCCTTTTTGCTCAATAGCCGAAATGGCGCCACCGAGGTCGGGAAGTACAAAGAAATTGGGATCATCATCTCCTTTAGACAAATACTCAACTCCTTTATCTGTAAGTTCTATTTGATTGTTTTTTTCATCGATAACAAACAATAAATCAGCATCTACTTTATGCATTTCTTTATTGTTGTCTTGCATATAAAAGGCTTCTGTTTTTTGAAGTAATTGCCGAATACCCTCTTGGCTCAAAAATTTAATAAGCGCTTTGTTTTTTGGCAAGCCACGAAACACCCTAAGTAGCAACAACCCTCCTTCTTTAGTGTCGCCATCACTAATCAGTTTTTTGGCTTCAGCAAGTACAGCTGTAAGGTGTTGGCGTTGTTGCGAAACCAATGCCGAAATTTGTGGTTTAAGCGATTGAAATTCATGCCTATCTCCGTCTGGTACAGGTCCCGAAATAATAAGTGGTGTACGCGCATCATCTACCAAAACGGAATCAACTTCATCTACAATGGCATAATTATGCGGTCGTTGCACCAAATCATCCATGGCGTGCGCCATGTTATCACGTAAATAATCAAACCCAAATTCATTATTTGTGCCATATGTAATATCTGCTTTGTAAGCATTTCTTCGCGCCTCAGAGTTAGGTTGATGATAATCAATACAATCTACTGTTAAGCCATGAAACTCAAATATAGGTGCCATCCAAGCGCTATCTCGTTTTGCCAAATAGTCGTTTACCGTAACCAAATGAACGCCAGAGCCTGAAAGTGCATTTAGATAAACGGGTAGGGTAGCCACCAATGTTTTTCCTTCACCAGTTTGCATTTCAGCAATTTTGCCTTGGTGTAAGACGATACCGCCAACCAATTGCACGTCGTAGTGCACCATGTCCCAAGTAACCGATTTTCCTGCGGCATCCCATGCATTTGCCCAAAGTGCCTTCTCAGATTTGATTTTCACGTTCGCCTTTGTAGCAGAAACCAATCGATCAAAAGGAGTAGCAGTAACTTCTATCTCCTTATTGTCCTTAAAACGTTTAGCCGTTTCTTTTACAACAGCAAAGGCTTCTGGAAGTATATCATCTAAGTAAGCGGCAACCTCTTCGTGTGCTTGTGTTGTGATGCGATCAATATCAGCGTAGCGTAATTCTTTTTTATCTAAATCTGTGAGTGCATCAATTTTAGTTTTGATTTCCTCGATTTCATCGAAAAGGGGTTTGCGGATTTCCGCGATACGTTGTTTAAATTCAGTGGTTTTGGCACGCAATTCGTCATGCGAAAGGCTAGTTAGACCTTGGGCAGCTTGATGGATTTTATCCACCAAAGGATATAAACCTTTCAGGTCTTTTTTGGCCTTGTCGCCTACAAAAGTTTTTAGAATACCGCTTAATACACTCATAGGGAAGAATCTAGGAATCCAAAAGTAAGGAAAAAACGGCTATCAAAACAACGAAATACTAGTATTCGTCTTCGTTCCACAGATAATCTTCGTCTGTGGGGTAATCTGGCCAAATTTCTTGAATGACTTCGTAAATTTCACCTCCTTCGTCTTCAATAGCTTGAAGATTTTCAACCACTTCAAGTGGTGCTCCGGTCCGAATAGCATAATCAATGAGCTCATCTTTATTTGCTGGCCAAGGGGCGTCACTCAAATAAGATGCAAGTTCTAATGTCCAGTACATAAAGTTTCGTTTTTTAGTCTTGCAAAAATAATTTTTTATCGCAATTGTGCAAGCAAAAAATCATGCATTTGGAATCCACTTGATTTCATCCTTTTTTTCCCAAAAAGTAAAGGCTCTTGCAAGGCAAAATAAATAGTCTGATAACCTGTTGAGATAGACTAAAAGAGTTTTGTCAACAAAATCTACTCGGCTTAGTTGAACTACAATTCGCTCGGCTCTACGACACACGCAACGCGCAATATGTGTTTGTGCGGAAGCCTTTGAACCACCAGGAAGGATGAAATGCGTCATTTTGGGAAGCAATTCCTCATAGTAGTCAATGTAGTTTTCCAGTTCACTGATATCTTGTTCGGCAATTGGCGAAAACGGTCGTTTTTGTTCGCTAGACTTACTTGCAAGTTGTGCACCGACTGAGAAAAGTTGGTGTTGAACACGTTGAATTTCAGCAATGCGATCTTTGGGAACGTATTCAGCAACAAGTCCTAACCAAGAATTTAATTCATCGACTGTACCGTAGGACTCAATACGTAAGTCACTTTTAGAAACTCTGTAGCCCCCAATGAGCGAGGTGTTTCCCTCGTCTCCTGTTTTGGTGTAAATTTTCATAGCAAGAAATTTAGCTTTTCAAAAGTACATAACTTAAACGATGTGCAAAAACTTTTAATAGCTAAATTACTCATTTTCAAAAGTTTCAATTTTTCTTGCGCGCAAATGTGAAAAGGAAAAGAAAAGCAGATAAAAACGCACCAAGACGGAAAATGTAGTCTCCATATTGCACATAAATAGTGTTTTTTGATTGCGGAAAGATGTTTTTGGTAAGCACTCCTTTGGTTTCATATTTAAGTTGAGATGTTACTTCTCCGAGTGGCGTAATAAAACCCGAAATACCAGTATTTGCCGCTCTCACGATTGGCCTTCGCGTTTCGATAGCACGCAGCCGAGCATATGCAAGATGCTGTTTGTGTCCTGGTGAATTGCCCCACCACGCATCGTTTGTCATAATGGCTAATACACGCGCCCCTTCACGGACATACTCAGTTACAAATTCTCCATACACGGATTCGTAACATATAATGGGACCAACTTTTACACCACCATACAGCGGAAATGCTTCACGATTATCTTGCGTTGCTCGTACGTAAATTGTACCTCCAAAATCCAGCATTACGTTTCCTAGAACTGGTTCAATAATGGTGCGGTAGGGTAGGGTTTCTACACCCACCACAAGTTTTGATTTATGATATACATGTACGCCAGTACTGTCTGTTAAAAAAGCGCTGTTGTAAAAATCTGCCCAAGTGCCGTTACGTAAATCATTGGCAGATTTGGATTTGTTTTGAATTGTATATGTATTGTAAAATTGGATGCCCTGCAAAAATTGCGTGTCATGTTTTGAAGAAAATGCAAGCAATTCACGGTATAAGTTGCTTTGCTCAAATTTGGATAAATGCTCACCTGCACCCTCAGAGAAATAGGTTTCTGGCGTCACAATGAGTTTGGGGTTTTTGCTTAGTTCGGGTGTTATCTGTTCGATTAGCGCGCTGTAAAGTTCCTCATGCGTAAGATCATATTTTTCTTTATACGGGTCAATATTTGGTTGCACAACTGTAACCGTTAGGCTATTGCTTTCCTCTGCTTCAAATTGATGTAAAATAACATAAGAACAAATTAGTGGTACACCAACAAGTAGGGCTGGTTTTAAAAAATGGAATGCCTTTTTAGTGACGCTGTATTTTTTAATGGCGAAATACACCGAAATATTGACTACCCAAATCCAAAGAGTGCCACCAAAACTACCTGTGTATTCGTACCATTGTATCCAGTTGGGATTCGAAGCAAACCCGTTTCCAAGGTTTAGCCAAGGCCAAGAAAAGTCCCAGACCAAATGCATTTTTTCAAAGCAAATCCACACAAAAGGTAAAAATACAAACCCCGCTTTTTGCCCAAGTTTTCGGTCAACACGCCGCCACAAGACTATAATAACTGTCATAAGTAGAGTATTGACAGTCATGGCGAAAAACATTCCAAAAATTGTGGAATTCCACAACCACCATGTTGTTATCGCATTCCAAACAAAAAATCCCACATAAATATTTCCGAAAAATATCCAAAAAGAACTTGATTTACTCGATTGGATTAACCACAATAACGGAACAAATGCAATAAAAAGTAACGGAGCAAAACCCCAAGTAGGCCATGAAAATCCCAATAGAACTCCAAACAATAGGGCTGCAAAACTTTTCTTTGGCATGAGGCGAAATTACAATTATTGTATAAGTTTGTGTATGCTTAACCAAAACTTTTATGACGAAAATAATGAAATCAATTCCGAATATACTTACGCTACTCAACGGATTTTCGGGTTGCTTGGCGCTTATTTCCGTTGTAGAAGGCAACGCATATATGACACTTATTTGGGTGTTGGTAGGTGTGTTTTTTGACAGTATTGATGGTATGGTTGCACGCGCATTAAAAGTTACTTCTGAAATTGGCAAGCAATTAGATTCACTTTGTGATGTCATTTCCTTCGGAGTTGTCCCCGGGTTTATTATGTACAAATATCTCTATGAATGCTTGCCCTATGATTTGGTGCCCTTATCGCTTTTGGGTTTTTTAGTGACATTAGCAGCAGTTTACAGGTTAGGTCGCTTTAACATAACATCTTCTTCTCAATTGGATTTTGAAGGATTGCCAACACCTGCTTTTACACTTTTTGTGGTGGGAATTCCATTTATCCCTTTAGATTTGCCCTATTTAGCGGTTTTTGCTGTGGTTGTTTTATTTGCTTTTTTGATGGTGTCTAAATTGATGTTACCAAGTCAAAAATTCGTAGATGGAAAGCCAACGATGTTTGCAGTGGTTTTTGCACTTGTTGCTACGCCTGCACTGCTTTGGTTTAGGTCGGAAGCCTTGTCTTTTGTGGTGTTGGCTTATGCTTTTTTAGGGGCGATTTACATGAAATTTAATGGCTAAGTTTCTTAGTTCTAAGCTCAAAATTTTGACCTAAATATACTTTTCGTACCATTTCATCTTCAGCAAGTTCTTTTGGTTTGCCTGCTTTTAGAATTTTACCTTCAAACATTAAGTATGTACGGTCGGTGATGGCGAGTGTTTCTTGTACGTTATGATCGGTTATTAAAATACCGATATTTCGCTTTTTGAGATGCGCTACAATTTTCTGAATATCTTCAACGGCAACTGGGTCAACTCCAGCAAAAGGCTCATCCAATAGTACAAATTTAGGATCTGTGGCTAAGGCGCGCGCAATTTCGGTACGTCGTCGTTCTCCTCCAGATAGTAAATCTCCACGGCTTTTACGAATATGTGTTAATCCAAATTCTTCCAATAGTGCTTCGGTTTTTTTATGTTGCTCTGAAGCTGACAAATTGGTGAGTTCCAACACGCTTTTTATGTTTTGCTCTACGGTTAGCTTTCGAAATACGGAGGCTTCTTGTGCTAAATATCCAATTCCATTTTGCGCACGTTTGTACATAGGGAATCGGGTGATGTCGGTATCGTCCAAAAAAATATGTCCTGTAAGGGGCTTAATTAGACCAACAATCATGTAAAACGATGTGGTTTTTCCTGCTCCATTTGGCCCCAACAATCCTACAATTTCACCTTGCTCAACAGTAACAGATACTTCGTTTACAACTTTACGTCCTTTGTATGTTTTGGTTATATTTTTTGCGTGTAATTTCATTATTGTGCAGTGGGGGTTTTTGGTGTTTCGTTACTTTTTCTCGTAACGTATTTTGAAATAAAGATACTCACTTCGTATAAAATCATAATCGGAATTGCTACAACGATCTGACTGGCAATATCGGGTGGTGTAATAATGGCCGAAAGTGTTAGTACGAGTACCAACGATATTTTGCGGTATTTCCGCATAAGTTCTGGTGTAATGAGTCCAATTTTAGTTAAAAAATAAACCAAAATGGGAAGCTCAAAAATAAATCCCGCAGACAGCACAGACGCTCTAACAAGTGCGGTGTAGCTACTTAAATCAAAATCATTGAAAATTTCTACACTAACACTATAGGTTCCCAAAAAGCGCAGCGAAAGAGGCGTGATGATAAAGTACCCAAACATAACGCCCAAAAAGAACAAAAAAGAAGACATGAATATAAAGCCACGTGCTTGACGGCGTTCGCTTTTTAAAAGTCCAGGACTAATAAACAACCACAATTGGTAAATTACATATGGAAAGGCAACAATAAACCCTGCTGTAATTGACGTCCAAATATGAGCTGAGAATTGCCCAGCAACCGTTCGGCTTTGAACCCTGAAAGGCAATTCATCAAGGCAAAAACCTTCATTAAAACCAAGAGCCTGTGCGGCACTACATAGCCACTTATAGGTAACAAAATCCTGTTTTTTAGGACCAAAAAGCAAATAATCAAAAATGAAATCTTTGGCAATAAACGCCAACCCGCCCGCAATGACAATTGCTAAAATACTTCTAATCAGGTGCCAGCGCAGATCCTCTAGGTGTTCTAAAAAAGACATACTTTTTTCTTCCATCCTAATAAATACCTTCGTTGAGTATATCGTGAATGTGCACTATTCCCATATAGGAATCTTTTTTGGTAACTATAATCTGACTTATTTCTTTTTGCTGCATGAGTGTAAGAGCCTCCTTTGCCAAAACAGTTTCTTGGAGGAGTACAGGACTTTTACTCATAACGTCTTTTGCCTTAAGCTTGGTATAGTCTTGTTTGTTTTGCATCATTCGCCTAAGGTCACCATCAGTTATTACCCCTACAACTTTATCGTTGTCTAGCACAGCAGTTGCCCCAACAAGTTTTGTTGAAATTTCCGTAATGACTTCAGCAATAGCCGTGTTTTGTTGAACGGCAGGTTTTTTATGTTCTTGTAATAAATGTGACAATTGTACAAAAAGTGCCTTTCCAAGCGCGCCCCCAGGATGTGAACGTGCAAAATCTTCAGGGTTAAAACCATTGAGTTCGATTAGGCAAATAGCAAGGGCATCTCCTAAAACAAGTTGCGCGGTGGTACTGGTTGTAGGCGCTAAATTGTTAGGGTCGGCTTCTGCAGGAACATGTACGAGTAATAAGGCATCGGAATGCTGTGCTAAATATGAATCGGCATTTGCCGTCATGCCTACAAGCTTATTGCCTCTGTTTTTTAGTAGCGGAACTAAGGTTTTTATTTCTGGAGTTGTACCACTTTTAGAAAGACAAATTACAATGTCGTTATTATCTATCATGCCCAAGTCGCCATGAATGGCATCTGCAGCGTGCATAAACATACTTTTAGTTCCAGTTGAATTAAGCGTAGCACTTATTTTCATACCAATAATAGCGCTTTTTCCAATGCCAGTAATAACCAATCTTCCGTTACTTTTTTGAACCCAATTGACAACTTGTTCAAAATCAGGAGTTAGCTGTGGGATCAATCCCTGAATGGCTGTAGCTTGTTGCGCTATTACAGTTTTAGCTGTACGTAATATAGAACTAGAATTATTCAAACTTTATTGATAAATATTCAGTTTTGACGTATATTGTGATTACAAATGTACAAAACCAACATGAAGCTAGATGTAGTCGATGAGCAGTTTAATATAAATACTGCTTTAAAAAAATATTTTGGTTTTAGCGAATTTAGAGGACTGCAAGAGCCGGTAATTAAAAGTGTGCTAAACAAAGAAAATACTTTTGTGATTATGCCAACAGGTGGCGGAAAATCACTTTGTTATCAATTGCCAGCACTGATTCAGCCCGGAACGGCAATCGTCGTTTCGCCACTAATTGCGCTAATGAAAAACCAGGTTGACGCTATCCGAGGGATTTCAAAAAAAGATGGAGTTGCACATGTTTTAAACTCATCCTTAAGTAAAACACAAGTCCAAACTGTAAAAGACGACATTACTTCAGGGATTACGAAACTCCTATACGTTGCACCAGAGTCCCTTACAAAAGAAGATAATGTTGCTTTTTTACGAACCGTTTCTGTTAGTTTTATGGCTATTGATGAGGCGCACTGTATCTCGGAGTGGGGACATGATTTTAGGCCTGAATACCGCAATTTAAAGTCTATTGTGACTCGTATTGGAGATGACATTCCCATTATTGGACTCACTGCTACTGCAACCCCAAAAGTACAGGAGGATATTTTGAAAAATCTTAATATGTTGGATGCAACAACCTATAAGGCGTCATTCAATAGACCCAACTTATATTACGAAGTACGTCCGAAAACAGCACAAGTTGACCGAGATATTATTTCTTTCGTAAAGGAAAATTCGGGCAAATCCGGAATAGTTTATTGCTTGTCTAGAAAACGCGTTGAAGAACTGGCGCAAGTATTGCAAGTTAATGGCGTTAATGCGCTTCCTTATCATGCTGGACTCGATAACAAGCAGCGTGTATTTAATCAAGACAGTTTTTTGAAGGAAGATTGCGATGTTATTGTTGCAACTATCGCTTTTGGAATGGGAATTGACAAGCCCGATGTTCGTTTTGTTATTCATCACGATATCCCCAAAAGTATTGAAAGTTATTACCAAGAAACAGGCCGTGCTGGTCGTGACGGAGGCGAAGGGCATTGTTTGGCTTTTTATGCATATAAAGACATTGAAAAACTTGAAAAGTTTATGTCAGGTAAGCCTCTAGCAGAACAAGAGGTGGGTTATGCATTACTTCAAGAAATGGTTGCTTATGCTGAAACATCTATGTCGAGGCGGAAATTTATCCTTCATTATTTTGGGGAAGAATTTGACGAAGTTAATGGCGATGGAGCAGAAATGGACGATAACACCCGAAACCCAAAACCAAAGGTAGAAGCCCAACAGCAGGTAGGCATGTTGCTAAACTTAGTAAAAGAAACGAATGAGCAATACAAAATCAAAGAGTTGATACACACTATGGCCGGTATTGAGACTCCTATATTAGTGTCGCACAGCATTCGTTCAAATCCGCTATTCGGAATAGGAAGCAGCCAGGATCTACCATACTGGAAAGCGTTGCTCACACAACTATTGGTTGCAGGATATCTGATAAAAGAAATAGAATCCTATGGGGTTATTAAAATTAGTAAAAAAGGAAAAGAATTTATTAAAAAACCACACAGTTTTCTGATGACAGAAAACCATATTTACGACACTTCTATTCCAATTGCAACACCAGTAAAAGCAGGAAATTTCGACGCCAAACTTCAAAAAATGTTGATGCAACTTCGAAAGGATGTAGCAGATAAATTTGAAGTACCACCCTACGCCGTATTTCAAGAATCCTCCATTAACGACATGCTCATTAAGTATCCGATTACCATTGAAGAGCTCAAGAATATTCACGGAGTAGGAGAGGGCAAGGCAACTAAATTCGGAAAGCCTTTTATAGATCTTATTGCAAAATATACTGAGGAGAACGGCATTGTTCGACCTGAGGATTTAATTATTAAAAGCACGGGAGCAAATTCTGCTTTAAAGCTCTTTATCATCCAAAACATTGACAGAAAGTTACCTTTGCAAGACATTGCTGATGCCAAGGGGATGGAGTTCCCAGCTTTTTTAGAACAGTTGGAAACCATTGTTTTTTCTGGAACAAAAGTGAATATCCAATACGCTATTGATGAGCTTTTCGATGAAGAGCAACAAGAAGAGTTACATGAGTATTTCATGGAGTCCGATGACGACGATATTAAGTCTGCAGTTGAAGAATTTGATGGAGACTATGAAGACGATGACTTACGCGTTTTTCGAATTAAATTTATGAGTGAAGTGGCAAACTAATCTTTTTATGGCTACTTTCGCATCTTAAAATTTTGACTAATGAGCGAAGGAATTTACGCCGTATTTACTACTCCCAAAGGAACAATAAAAGTACGCCTAACACACAACGAAACTCCGGGGACGGTAGGGAATTTTGTTGCGTTAGCAGAAGGAAATCTTGAAAACTCCCACAAACCTCAAGGCACACCTTACTATGATGGACTTTGTTTCCATCGTGTAATTGCAGACTTTATGATTCAAGGTGGCTGTCCACAGCGTACGGGCACTGGTGGTCCAGGATATCAATTTGATGACGAGATTCATGCTGAATTAA
Source organism: Bacteroidota bacterium (assembly GCA_949487855.1). Classification (GTDB taxonomy): domain Bacteria; phylum Bacteroidota; class Bacteroidia; order Flavobacteriales; family Flavobacteriaceae; genus UBA7446. Next base: position 6,202 of record CATAMV010000082.1, on the reverse strand, counting down.
GGCACGATAGGCCAGGCGTGTTGTCTATGGCAAATGCAGGTCCAGGTACGAATGGAAGTCAATTTTTTATTACACATAATGAAACTTCTTGGCTTGATGGAAAACACACTGTATTTGGCTTTGTAGAAGAAGGTCAAGATGTTGTAAATGCAATTGCGCAAAATGACGAAATTGAGGCTCTTTCCATTGAGCGTATTGGCGCATCAGCAGAAGCTTGGAATGCTGTTGAAGCTTTCAGAACCTTTGAAGGAAGTCGCGAAGAGCGTTTGCGTCAAGAACGTGAGGAACAAGACAAAGCACTTGATAAAATTGCCGCTGGGTTTGATAAAACAACTTCAGGACTTCGTTACCAATTTATTCAGCGAGGGAAGGGAACTGCTGCTGAAAAAGGTAAAACCGTTAGCGTACACTACAAAGGACAATTGGTTGATGGTACTGTTTTCGATTCATCGTATAAGCGCAATCAGCCTATTGATTTTGCCTTAGGTGTTGGTCAAGTAATTCCAGGGTGGGACGAAGGCATTCAGTTGCTTTCTGTTGGCGATAAAGCACGCTTTGTAATCCCAAGTGATTTAGGATATGGCGCACAAGGCGCAGGAGGGGTTATTCCACCAAATGCTACGCTGATTTTTGACGTAGAACTTGTAGCTGTTAACTAGCTTTCCATTTGATATTACAGCCCAAACTTGGTTTTTGAATCGAATCAATCGGGGTTCCCCCGAGAAGTGCATCTAATGCTGCACGCAAATCTTTTCCAGAAACTGGAATGTCGTTTTTAGGTCTTGAGTCGTCCATTTGTCCTCGATAAACCAATGCGCGTTTTGCATCAAAAAGATAAAAATCAGGTGTGCATGCTGCGTCATAGGCTTTGGCAACATCTTGCGATTCATCATACAAATACGGGAATTGAAAACCTTGTTCCTTTGCTGTTGTTTTCATCAATTTGGGCGAATCATCGGGGTAGTTTTCTACATCATTACTTGAGATCGCTACAAATCCAATACCTTGATTTATGTAGTCATTTGCTAACGATGTAATGCCGTTAAAAACATGCAGTACATAAGGGCAATGGTTGCATATAAACATAACTACGGTTCCATGTTTCCCTTCAACATCTAAAAAAGAGTATGCCTTTTCATCTATGGTATTTGGTAAAGTGAAATTTGGTGCTTTTGTTCCAAGGTCAAGCATATTTGAAGGAGTTCTTGCCATTTTATATTATATTTAGATCTCAAAAATAGCTATAAATACGCTATCGCAATACCACATTTCCTTTTTCCTTTTTGATAAAGTTTGTTAGCTCTGCTAGCATTTCGCTAAAAGCCTCAAAGTGTTCCATGTATAAATAGAGTCTTTGCTTTTTAAGTAATTTTCCTTCTTGAGATTTTTTACGCTCCGAAATGATTAAGTAATAATCATTTGCTTTAGTTTGTTTTAAATCGAAATAATATGTGCGAGAACCCGCTAGTAGGCATAATTCACGAACGCTTTGCGAATGTTCGAAAGTTTCCATAATGTAAGATTTGTAATAGTAAATATAGTAAATCTCAAATGCTTAAATACTTTCTTCTTCCAAACGCTGTTGGGTATATAAATCTTTGTAGTAACCGTCATCTTTGATAAGGGATTTATGTGTGCCAAACTGTGCAACTTCTCCATCTTTAAGGATAAGAATATAATCCGCATTTTTTGCCGATGAAACACGGTGACATACGATTACGGTTGTGGTGTTTTTGTTAGTAGCTTTTAAGGATGTTAAAATAGCCTCTTCGGTTTCGGTGTCAACGGCCGAAAGGCAATCATCAAGCAACAAAAGTTTTGGGTTCTTGATGAGTGCGCGTGCAATAGAAACCCGTTGTTTTTGTCCTCCTGAAAGGGTAATTCCTCGCTCACCAAGCATGGTCTCATACTTTGCTGAAAATGCATCAATATTATCGTGTACAGCGGCTTGTTTGGCAGCGGCTACTATTTCTTTTTCTGTGGCATCTTGTTTACCAAAACGAATGTTATTCGAAATCGTGTCAGAAAACAAAAACGGTTGCTGTGGTACCACGCCCATTGCTTCTCGAATATCGTTTTGTGCATAGTCATTAATCGATTTCCCACCAATCATTACTTCTCCAGAATGTGGTAAATACGTTTTTGAAAGCAATTGTAAAAGTGTTGTTTTGCCCGATCCTGTTGGACCCATTATAGCAATTGTTTTACCCTCTTCCACAGCAAAAGATACTCCTTTGAGCGCCTGAATTCCTGTGTCATCGTAAGTAAAATGTACGGAATCAAATGCAATTGACATATGTTCTATGGTGCGCAGCGTTTTCTCTTTATCTTGAATATCAGGTTCTTGCGCTAAAAACTCATTGATACGTTTTTGAGATGCCTCTGCTTGTTGTACAATAGAAGTTACCCAACCCACTGTTGCCACAGGCCAAGTGAGCATATTTACGTATATAATAAACTCTGCCAATACCCCCAGTTCAATTTGACCAGAAATGTATTGACTTCCACCTATAAAAATCACCAAAACATTACTGATGCCAATGAGCAATATCATCATCGGGAAAAACCAGGCTTGTACTTGCACAAGCGACATGTTTTTTGTGCGGCTTTCCTCTGAAATGCGTTCCATTTCTGCTATGCGGTTGGGCTCTATGGCATAAGATTTTATTACGTTAATTCCGCTAAAAGTTTCTTGTGCAAATGTGGAAAGCTGCGACAGCATTTGCTGCACTAGTGTACTGCGCTCGTGTATGGCCTTACTGAGCTTGTATATCATGACCGATAAAATAGGTAAGGGGAGAAGGGTGTAAAGCGTTAGTTTGGGCGCAACACTCACCATATAGCTAATCACGATTATGAATAATGTAATGGTGTTGACGCTGTACATAAGCGCAGGACCAACATACATACGTACTCTAGATACATCCTCGCTAATTCGACTCATTAAATCACCAGTGCGGTTTTGCTTGTAAAAGCGCAACGAAAGCTTTTGGTATTGATTATAAACGGTGTTTTTAAGATCGTATTCAATGTGACGCGATACATTAATAATGCTTTGACGCATGACAAATGTAAATCCCCCAGAAATCAGCGCAGCACCAATAATAAGTGCAATGTTAGTGAGTAATGTTTTTTTTATGGCAGTTAAGTCTGTTTCACCACTTTGTATAAACTTTTCTATTTCAGTAATAGAGTCACCAACTAAACTTGGAGCCAAAACGGCAAATACTCGAGAAAAAACGGTAAATAACAACCCCAACAACAGAAGTGATCGGTATTTTTTGAGATAACGGTTTAGGTATTGAAGCGCGCGCAAGCTATTTTTTTACGAAGATAAGTTTTTAGTAGGTTGTACCAAATCTAAAGTTAAACATCGTATTTTTGCTTCATCAAAAGACGTTCTAATACATGATTACAAGACGGCATCTTCGCACTAAGGTTATGCAAGCCCTCTACGCCCAACAGCTAGACCCAAACGATAACCTCAAAGCAGGCGAATCGTGGATACTCAAGAGCAGTCAAGATTTTCAGTTGCTCTACATTACACTTTTGGATTTGTTTGTTGAATTGCATGCTTGCGGATATCAGCTTTATTTGAAAAATACCGAAAAGCATTTGACAGCCGATAAAAACGAAGTAAACCCAAAATTCTTTTCCAATCAAGCGCTAAAAATGTTGATGGAAAACCCAAAATTGGATGCCTTACGCACCAAACACAAACTTAAATTCTGGAAAAAACACGACGAATATGTACGATTGATTTGGGACGCCATTTCTGAAAGCGAGGTGTACCACACTTATTTGGCTGAAGAAACTACGTCGTTGGAGTCCGATAAAGCCCTTTTGATTTCGCTGTTCACTAATGTAATTGCACCATTTGATAGATTGCCTGAGTTTATTGAGGAGGTAAATATCTCTTGGATGGACGATATTCCTCTTGTTAACACCATTGTTCGTAACAGCCTTAAACGCATCGATTCACTTGATGCGATAATACCCCATTTATATAAGGACGAAGCGGATCAAAAATTTTCGTTAGAGCTGTTTCGTAAGGTTATGCTGAACAAACAAGAACTACAAAACGAAATTATTGGTAGAACGCCAAACTGGGATCCAGACCGTATTGCGAGCTTAGATTTCACTTTATTACTAATGGCGCTGGCAGAGTTGTTGTATTTTCCGTCTATTCCTGTGAATGTTACCATCAATGAATATTTGGAAATTGCTAAAGAATACGCAACCCCAAAAAGCAGCATATTTATCAATGGTATTTTGGATAAAGTAGTAAAAGAATTAACCGAGCAGAAACGCATTCGTAAAAATTTACGCGGAATGCAGTAATATGTTTATTTTTGGAAAAATTACAATTTATGAAAACATGGATTTTTGCCCTATTGGGTCTATTTATTATGAGTTGCTCTGGAAATGCAGCTAAAAAAGTAAAGCAAGAAAATCTTGCTGAAGTAGAAGCGCGTCAAGAAGCAAACAACGATCTTCCTGTATTAACTTTTGATAAAAAAGAGCATGATTTTGGCGTTATTAACGAAGGAGACGTTGTCGAAACTGCTTTTTCATTTACCAATACAGGTGAAAGTGATTTAACGATTTTGGATGCACGCGGGAGTTGCGGTTGTACCGTTCCTGAGTATCCCAAGGACACGCCAATTGCACCTGGTGAAACCAGAGAGATCAAGGTTAAATTTGATTCTGCCAACAAGCCAGGAAATCAAACCAAAACAGTAACGCTTACTACAAATACCGAACGCGGACGTGAAATTTTGCGTATCAAAACTGTAGTAACACCAGATCCTGTAAAAGAAAAACAGCGTCAAGCTGCTCGTAACCAATCTACTAACTAAAATTTATATAATGGGAAACCAATTACCATTCTTACTACTCATGTTTGCGGTCATGTTTTTGTTTTTAATTCTACCGCAACAACGACGTGCCAAAAAAGAACGCACCTTTAAAAATAACCTTAAAAAAGGAGATTTGGTGGTTACCAAAGGCGGTATTCATGGCAAAGTTGTTGAGGTTAACGAAAACAACGACAGTTGTGTAATAGAAACTATGGCAGGTAAAGTTAAAATGGAGCGAAGCTTTATTTCTCAAGAAATGAGCCAACGCAGAACAGCTACTCCTAAGAAATAAATCAAAGCACTTCATAGTCGAAGTGCTTTTTTAAATTATGTATAAACGCATCATTCGACCCATACTATTTTTGTTTGACCCCGAATCGGTGCATTATTTTTCATTTACAGCCATTGGCTTGTTGCATCGCATCCCTTTTATGGGTGTTTTGATTAAAGCATTGTATGGCAGTAAAAAACCTTCTTTGAAAAGGAAAGTTTTTGGCATACAGTTTCCAAACCCTGTAGGATTAGCAGCTGGATTTGATAAAGATGCCAAACGATTTAAAGAACTTTCAAACTTTGGATTTGGTTTTATTGAAATAGGAACTGTTACGCCTAAGCCTCAAGGAGGAAATTCCAAGCCTCGACTTTTTCGGCTTAAAAAAGATATGGGTATTATCAACAGAATGGGCTTTAACAACGAAGGTGTTGTAGCTGCTGCAAAACGATTACAACATAATAAAAATGTAATTATTGGTGGGAATATTGGTAAAAACAAAAATACCCCTAACGAAAACGCCCAAGATGATTACCTCATTTGCTTTAATACGTTGTTTGATGTTGTAGATTATTTTGTGGTGAACGTGAGTTCGCCCAACACCCCAAATTTGCGCGATCTACAAGAAAAAGAACCTTTGACTAAGCTGTTAAACGTTTTGCAAAAACGCAACAGTGAAAAATCTTTACGTAAACCTATACTACTAAAAATCGCACCTGATCTTACAGATTCGCAATTAGATGACATTATCGATATTGTAGAGGTTACCAAGATAGATGGTGTTATTGCAACGAATACGACACTCGCGCGTAACGGTTTGCAAAGTCCCGATACGCTCACCAAACAGGCAGGCGGATTAAGTGGTAAACCCCTTACTAAACGAAGTACAGAAGTGATACGTTATTTGCATACACAAAGTAAAGGGGCATTTCCCATTGTAGGAGTGGGTGGTATTCATACTCCAAACGATGCAAAAGAAAAACTTGCAGCAGGCGCGTCTTTAATTCAGCTTTATACGGGATTTGTTTATGAAGGTCCAGCAGCGGTAATGAATATTAACAACGCATTGTAG
>CATAMV010000081.1 GCA_949487855.1 Bacteroidota bacterium | reverse complement strand
AGTACGGTTTTCATACCGAGTTGCGCGCAACGGATAGCTGCAACATATCCTCCAGGTCCCGAGCCAATTATGGCAACATCAAATTGATTCATTTTTTTGGTTTAGTTTTACAAATGTACAATGAAGCTGGCATTTGATGCATATGCTTTTACGTATTCCACACAAAATCGTATTATTCCGAAACAAATGAAACAAAAACCTTCCTTATCACTTGGCATTGCCCTCCTTCCTGTTGTTGTATTGGTGCTTTTACTTTCCCTTAATGTGGGTATTTATGGAGATGATGCGCTCAGCGGTTCAAATCAATTTATGCTGCTTCTAGGCGGTGCTGTTGCGGCACTCATTGGCTTTCGCTGTAAAATTTCGTACAAAGAAATGTTGACGCAAGTAGCGGAAAATCTAAAATCGGTAACGGGTGCTATTCTAATTTTACTTTTTGTTGGGGCGTTGGCGGGTACCTGGTTGCTCAGCGGTATTATTCCTGCCATGATTTATTATGGATTGCAGATATTACATCCTACTTACTTTTTAGCGGCGTGCATTATCATTTGCGCATTAATATCTGTGGCAACAGGTAGTAGCTGGACCACATCGGCTACAGTGGGTATTGCGCTGATAGGCATTGGAAAAGCCATGGGGTTACCTGTGGGCATGATTGCAGGAGCTGTTATTTCTGGGGCATATTTCGGTGATAAAATGTCACCGCTTAGTGATACCACAAACCTTGCGCCTGCCATGGCTGGCGGAGAATTGTTTACGCACATACGTTATATGGCATTGACTACAGTGCCTACAATCTGCGTTACGCTTTTGATTTTTCTTGTTATCGGATTTGCGCAACAACCAGAAACTGCTGTGCAAACAGATTCACTATTAGTAGCAATAAAAGAAAAATTTACTATAAATCCGTTACTTTTTTTAGCTCCTATTGTTGTGGTGGTCATGATTGCTAAAAAGACACCGCCTTTGGTTGCGCTACTTATCGGAACGCTATTGGGTGTGTTATTTGCGCTTATTTTTCAGCAACCGCTATTGGCAACATTGAGTAATCAAGATATGTCTTGGTCTGGAACTTACAAAGTTATTATGGATGCCATCACGGTTGCTACTACCATTGAAACCCGTAATCCATTATTAAACGATCTGTTTCAATCGGGAGGCATGGCAGGAATGCTCGGCACCATTTGGCTTATTATCTGCGCGATGGTTTTTGGGGGTATTATGGACGCGATAGGTGCGCTTGAAGCAATTAGTGCTGCATTATTACGATGGGCAAAAAGCACCTTTCAACTGTTTGCCAGTACAGTGGCTTCATGTTTGGCAATAAATATTACAGCATCAGACCAGTATCTTTCCATTGTGGTGCCTGGAAAAATGTTTGACAAAGCCTACAGAGAGCGAGGCTTAGCGCCTGAAAATCTGAGTCGAACTTTGGAAGATTCGGGAACCGTAACTTCTGTTTTGGTACCGTGGAATACCTGTGGAGCGTACCAATCAAGCGTGCTTGGCGTTTCGGTGGCAGAGTATTTTGTGTATGCTATTTTTAACTGGCTGAGTCCGTTCACCACCTTGCTTTATGCAGCCATTGGATACAAAATAAAGCAACTAAAATCTTAGCATCAGAATTTACTATGAACCAATAAGCAATTAAAATTATAGATAGGACTTAGCCGTGTTTAATTTTGTAATTTTAAATTGTAAAAAAAACCTAATATTATGAGCGAAAGTAAATGCCCCTTCCACGGAGCAACAACTCAACCTAACCTTGGAACACAAAACAAAGATTGGTGGCCAAATCACCTGAATTTAGACATCCTAAGACAACATGACACTAAAAGT
>CATAMV010000080.1 GCA_949487855.1 Bacteroidota bacterium | reverse complement strand
GCTTCCGAGCCATACAGCGTTGAGGCAGGGCCTTTTATAACTTCCAGTTGATCTATGAGCGCTTGTGGAATTCCTGATAATCCATATACGGTTGACAAGCCGCTGACGATTGGCAATCCGTCAATAAGCATCATGGTATTGGCGCCTTCTTGTCCATTAATATGGATATCGCCTGTGTTACAGACGTTACAATTGAGCTGCGGACGGACGCCGTTAATATTTTGCAACGACTCAAAAACGGAAGCACTGGGATTGGATTCAAAAAAAGCTGGGCCATAAACCTCTACTGGGACGGCGCTTTCGCGTTTTGATATAGGCTTTAGGGTACCCGAAACCACTACTTCTTCCAGCGCCGCATCGGGAATTAGTGTAATACTACCCAAGTCAAGGGTAAACGTATTGTTAAAATGAACGGGGATTATTTTTGGCTCAAAACCTGTAAATGATACTACAATGGTTTTGGGTGCAATGGTTGTGTTTAACAAAAAAGCCCCGGTATCAGTTGTTAGTGTGCCTGTTTTGGAAGGTGCATGATATACGGTTGCCCCTGCAAGTGGTTGTTGACTGTCCATGACAACCCCAGTTACCGTATACTGTGCAGACGCATTAAATGCAGTAAACACACCAATAAAGAACAACAAAAGTTTCATAACGCAGGCAAAAGTAATGTTTAATGCGCTGCATTGTATAGGAAAATGAAGTAGGGTTTTATTGCAATTTTCATCGACCTTTTATTTTATGCCTTTGTTTGGGGTAAGGTTGCGAAACTAGACTACACATGTTTTAGTGTGTTTAGACATTTTACGATTTGTTAACATGAATAATGCATGATTTACAGATTAGCAATTCCAATGACCCTTTATTGTCATGTAGATATTTTGTAGAGATAAAATTTCTGAATTTGATAATATGCAAGTATATATTTGAACAAATTTAAAATTATGAAACAAATATTTACTATAATAACATTATTACTTGGAATGTGTATATCACATGCCCAAGTCGTTTTGCAAGATTTCTCAAATTTATCTAACAACGCAAATGCTGACGTATTTGGAGGGTTTGGTGCCGGATTAGGTGGGACAAATGCTTTAGTTGACGACCCAGATAATGCGTCTAATAAGGTTAGACAAATTACCACAACTGCTGAAGGAGACAGCTGGAAAGGTGCTTTTGTTAGACCACAAACACATTATATTGATTTAACAACAACAAAAACAGTGTCTGTAAAAGTTTATTCTAACACTGCCACTTATTTTAAAGGAAAAATACAAGCGGGACAGACTAGTCAACCTGACATTGAATTAACCACTAGCGAATCACACGCAGGGTCTGGATGGGAAACGCTTACATTTACATTCTCTACTGCAACTGGTGAATGGGGAGAACTTGTGCTTTTTACTAGCGTAGACGCCTCAGGGGCGTTTGTAGACCCGCCTACAGAAGTTTTAACAGCATATATTGATGACCTAACTGCCGCTCAAGGTTCTGAAATTCCGGTTCCTGCTACTCCTTCAGACTCTCCAGCCGATCCGACTAGAGATGCCGCTGATGTTATTTCTGTTTTTAGTGATGCCTACACAGACATCGCAACAGATTATAATCCAGGTTGGGGTCAAGCAGGATCTGTAAGCACAAATTTTCAGGTAGGTGGAAACGGAAATAATTTGATGGTGTATTCAAACTTTAATTATCAAGGTACTACTGTCTCACTAACCGATGTTTCTAATATGACTCACTTGCATATTGACATATGGGTAGCGGCAGATGAGACTAGGACTATAAAAGTTAGTCCAATTTTATCTGCAGGAAGTCCAAATGAGTCTCAAGTAATTGTTACGACTACTCCAGGAAGTTGGAATAGTGTAGATATCCCACTTACTAGTTTTACAGGACTAGACTTTAGCAATACCATTAAGGAAATGAAATTTGATGGTCAATATGCTGCAGATGGAGCTACAGCAGATACTACGGTACGTTCTGATGTTTACTTAGATAATATCTATTTTTATAATGATGGATCTACCAACAATGGCGGTGGTGATACAACTCCAAATACTACTACATATTGTGATACTGAAGTAACGCATTTCAATATTGAAGCAGAAACTGCATCAGCGATCCTATTAACGATTGAAAACTCAGGTGCTGATAAAATTACTGTTTCAGGAACTGGTGTAAATTCTCCAATAGATTTACTTTTCGTTGGTGCGCCTGCTGCTGGTGGTACTTCGTCGGCTACAACTATCAATGACGGTGTTGCATCATTTGATATTACATGGGCTGCAGGTACTATGCCAGAAACTACAACCTTTGAATTATTGTGGAGTACTGAAGCAAGTGGAGGTAACTGGATGGTTAGATCTGGAACTGTAACTGATGGTTTAGGCAACGTCGATACCTCGAATGATTGTTCTCAATTAGGAGTTGTAGACCTTTCAGACAACACTTTTATGATCTACCCTAACCCCGTTCAAAACACGCTTAACGTAAGCGCAGGTGTTTCGGTTGACCAAGTAAGTATCTTTGATCTTACAGGACGCGAAGTACTACGCACTGCGCCTAATGCTTCTGCATTTAGCTTAGATGTAGCAAACTTGAACAAAGGGCTTTACCTTGTTTCACTAAAAGCTGGTGACCAAGAAATGACAACCAAGTTAGTGAAGTAATCACACAACCACGTTTACTAACTATTTAAAACCCCGCCGGGTTTTCGAGTAAATTCCAAATGGAAATTTATAACGAGAACTGCGGGGTTTTTTTATGCTGTTGATTGAGCTTGCCGAGATGGGTACTTCGACCGCCTCGAGAGCCTCGCCGTCCGAAGCTCAGTGTCCATTCGCGCCTACCGTACCAACTTATGTCAGTGATTGCTGCGCTTTCCTAAAATTGTCTATCGCCACAAAATAGTCGGGGTCTTCTAGTACGTTTACCTCACAAATTTTTTCTGCTTTTTTAATCAGTTTAATACAGTCTGCTGAGAGGTGTCTTAAATGAATGTTTTTTCCGTTTTTAAGGTAGCGTTCGGTGAGTTTGTTTATACATTCAATAGCAGATTGATCTACAATGCGTGATTCTTTAAAATCAACAACCACCTCGTCTGGGTCGTTTTGCACATCAAACTTACTGTTAAACAGTTCAATTGAACCAAAAAACAAGGGCCCGTAAATTTCGTAATGTTTTACACCGTGTTCATCAATATGCTTACGTGCACGGATGCGCTTTGCATTTTCCCATGCAAACACCAGCGACGAAACCACCACACCTGCCAACACAGCAATCGCCAAATCAAACAGTACGGTAAGCCCCGTAACAAGCACAATCACAATAATATCTGCCTTAGGTACTTTGTTCCAAATACGGAAAGTACTCCATGCAAACGTACCAATAACGACCATAAACATCACCCCTGCCAAGGCCGCAATAGGAACCTG
>CATAMV010000079.1 GCA_949487855.1 Bacteroidota bacterium | reverse complement strand
TGGCATGATTCCTAGAGCGCATCGCTGTATTTTTGTGCTAAATGAATTGCCCGATTTACAAGCACGGATTCAAGTAGCGTTATTTTCCATTTTACAAGAAAAAGAAATTCAAATACGCGGATTTAAATTGCGACTTCCCATCGAAACACAGTTTGTATTTACGGCAAATCCCGAGGACTACACGAATCGTGGAAGTATCGTAACGCCGCTTAAAGACCGTATTGGATCGCAAATTTTAACACATTATCCCAACAGTACAGCAATTGCCAAATCCATTACAAAACAAGAAGCGAAGATCAGTCCAGCACTAGCGGAGGCAATTTACATTCCAGAGTTGGCGCGTGACCTTTTAGAACAAATTGGATTTGAAGCACGAAAAAGTGAGTACGTGGACGCTAAAAGTGGGGTGAGCGCGCGCATGAGCATTACCGCATTTGAAAACCTAATCAGCACAGCAGAACGTAGGTTGCTCATTACTGGAGAGGAAAAAACCAGTATTCGCATGGCGGATTTTTTAGGTGTCATTGCAGCCATTAATGGTAAAGTGGAACTTGTGTATGAAGGCGAACAAGACGGCGCAGAGCAAATAGCATTTCATTTAATTAATCAAGCCGTAAAAACACTATTTCCTTCTTATTTTCCAGAAATTAAAAAGCTTGAAAAAGAAGATGAAGACGGTCCTTATGACCGCCTTTTAGGTTGGTTTTACGGAGACAATGAACTCTTTTTGGAAGACGGTCTTGCTGAAGATGTTTACAAAGACACCTTAGATGCCGTACCCAATTTAAATACGCTTATAGCAACGCATCAACCGAAAAGCGCACCCGAAGACAACTACTTTTTGATGGAGTTTTTGCTTTGGGGATTGGAAGCCAATAAGCGTTTAAACAAATACCGCACCCTAGAAGGTTTTCAATTTAAGGACGGCCTGGGCAACTTACTCGCAGGACTTTAACTGTTGAAATTTAACGCATTGTCAATAAGCGCTAAGTGCGAATAGGCTTGCGGGAAGTTTCCTAATAGTTGCTTAGATGAAAAATCGATGTCTTCGCTAAACAACCCTAAGTGGTTGCTGTAAGACAACAATTCATCAAAGAGTTTTTTGGATTTTTCTTCTTCGCCAATTTTATACAAGCTGTTGATAAACCAAAATGTACAAACCGTAAACGAGGAACTTGGCAATCCAAAATCGTCTTCGTTTTTGTAGCGATATAAAAGCCCTTCGTGCATTAATTCTGCTTCGATAGCCTTTACTGTTTTAACGAATTTTGGGTTTTTCGCATCAATAAATCCGTAGTATTCCATAAGTAGCACGGAGGCGTCTAAGTGATCAGATTGATAGGATTGCGTAAACGCTTGTTTTGATTCGCTCCAGGCGTTTTCCATTATATCGTTATATATTTCATCGCGGAGCGCTTCCCATTTTTCTACCGATTTTTCTTCATTTATAAGCGCTGCAATTTTTATAGCCCGATCTACAGCTACCCAACAAAGCAATTTGGAAAAGGTAAAGTGCCTGTCTTCGTGTCTAAATTCCCAAATCCCTTTGTCGGCAAGTTTCCAATTGTGCTTTACCACCCAAACAATAGACTTCACAATAGACCAAAGCTCTTCGTATTCATCATTTTTATCTGTGAATTGCTCCATTTGGTAATGAATCACATCCATCAAAATACCATAAATATCATTTTGCTTTTGCACATAGGCGGCATTACCAATACGCACGGGTTTTGATCCTTTATATCCAGCTAAGTGGTCCAGCGTTTCTTCGGTAAGTGTTTTTTCGCCACTAATGCCATACATAATTTGAAGCTTTTCATTTTTATCTGGAATAAGGTCAATAATGTAGTGGATAAAGTTTTTGACTATCTGCACATGCCCCAGTTTGGCAATGACTTTTATCACCATTGAGGCATCTCTGATCCAACAAAAGCGGTAATCCCAATTTCGCACCTCGCCAATGGTTTCGGGTAGCGAGGTGGTGGCTGCCGCTAACACGGCCCCCGTCTTTTCAAAAGTCAGCAGCTTTAACGTCATGGCACTTCTCAAAATATGATCGTTATACGCATCAAAAGAAGGGGTTTTATGACACCAGTTAAGCCAATATACTTTCGTTTTTTCAAACGCCAAAAGTGAGTTTTCAAGATTAGGCGCGTTAAGCTTTTCGTTGTAAGAAATGGTGACAAAGTGCTCGCCGGTGATTTTTATTTCAGCACCTGCCAATACATCATCGAGGTTTAGGTTGCTATACAAAAACAGCGTATCGTAATTGACGTCATCCACAATACTTACAATAAAATTTTTCTTTACATAGCTTTTGGTTTCGCCTAAGGCGTATTCAAGTTTTGGATGGTACTTGATACGACAAGAAGGCGATCCTTTAATATGTCTAAAAACACGGGTAAGTTCGGGCGGCGCATGATACGTTCCATTATCTTTTTGGAAACGCGGCATAAAATCAAGTATTTCAAAGGCGTTTTCGTCGCTTTCAAAGCGCGTACATAGAATTGCCGTGTTTTTTATGTAGTGTTGTTTAATGCTGTAATCGTCGTCGCAGTCAATTTTAAAGTGCCCGCCGATGTTCTCGTCGATGATTTTGCCAAAAACAGAGGGAGAATCAAACTGGGGCAAACAACACCAATCGATTGAGGAATCTTCATTTATAAGAGCTGCAGATTTGCAATTTCCAATTATGCCGTAATTTAGACTTCCAGAATGCGTTGTATCATCAATTTTTGACATACATTGTGAATCAAAAGGTTGTTAAAATTTTTTCTATGGCTAAGAATATTATTGTTTCAAATCGCTTACCCATCCGAATATCGAAGGTAGGAAATTCTTATAAATTTTCACCTACTAGCGGTGGATTAGCTACAGGAATGAAAACGGTTCATGAAAACGACAACGCACTATGGATTGGGTGGCCCGGAATTGGAAGAGACGAAATTGCTGATGAAGCGTGGACGCCCCTCAAAAATGGGCTAATCGATAAAAATTTTGAGCCTGTATCCTTAACCAAAGCTGAGGTTGATGATTTTTATTATGGCTTAGCCAATAAGTGTCTTTGGCCGTTGTTTCATTACTTTATAGAATTTTCCATTTTCAACGAAAAACATTGGGAAACCTATGTCGAGGTAAATAAAAAATTTAGTGAACGCGTACTTGAAAACATTGAGTCGGGAGATACGGTTTGGATTCATGATTATCAGTTGTTGTTGTGTCCAAAAATGATAAAAGATGTACGCCCCGATGTAAACATTGGATTTTTCTTACATATACCATTTCCTTCTTTTGAGATTTTTAGAATATTTCCTTGGCGCGAAGCACTATTAGAAGGCATGTTAGGTGCAGATTTAATTGGTTTTCACACCTACGACTACGAACGCCATTTTTTGAGTTCTGTTAAACGTATTTTACGTAAAAATGTGCAATTCAACAGGGTAACGGTTGGTAGCCGAGAAGTGGTTGTAAATACGTTTCCAATGGGGATCGATTACGCAAAATTTAATGACGCAGCCCAAACGCATTTGGCGCAAAAACAAACCGAAAAGTCTGAACTAAAAATTCAGTTAGACGCACACATAAAAGGCACCGACGACAGTAAACTTATTTTGTCTATTGACCGTCTAGACTATACCAAAGGCGTAGTGAATCGCATTAAGGCATTTGACTTATTTTTAACTAAGTATCCAGAGTATTTAGAGAAAGTACGCCTTATAATGCTTACGGTTCCTTCCCGCGCTGATGTTCCTGAATACAAACGATTAAAGAAAGAAACCGACGAGGTTGTGGGGCGTATTAATGGGAAATATGCCACGGTAAACTGGACGCCCATTTGGTACTATTACCGCGCCATGGATTTTGACGATCTCATTGATCTTTACATGACTTCCGATATTGCCATGATTACGCCTGTCCGCGATGGAATGAATTTAGTTGCTAAGGAGTTTATAGCCACACGCGTAGAGGGGAATGGTGTGCTCATTTTAAGTGAAATGGCAGGTGCCTCTAAAGAATTACACGAAGCGGTTTTGGTAAATCCTTTTGACCGAAATGCTATGGCTGATGCTTTACAAAAAGCCATTGTGATGCCCGTTGAAGAACAAAAAAAACGCAATAGCAGCATGCAAAAAAGGCTTAGCCGATATACGGTAAACTATTGGGCAAAAGAATTTATGGAGGCCTTAGAGATAAAAACTACATTAAAAGAAGAAACAAGTGTTGTAAAACTGAGCGATGAAATTGCGAAAACAGTAGTAGCATCGTTTCAGCAGGCAGCTAAGAAAATGCTATTGTTAGACTATGACGGAACATTGGTCGGATTTCATGAAAACCCCGAATTAGCAGTCCCAGATAAAGCACTTTTAAAGACGATAAAACAATTAACATTGCTCCCAAACACGGATGTTGCTGTAGTAAGTGGTCGTGACAATATGTTTTTGGAAAAATGGTTTGGTAATCTAGGACTTACCTTAGTTGCAGAACACGGATACTTTGTAAAAGAGCACAAACAAGAATGGGAAATAAAAGGAGAAGCCAATAACCAATGGAAAAACGATGTAATGCCCATTATGGAAGCCTTTACAGATCGAACTCCAGGAACATTTATTGAAGAAAAAACCAAAAGTTTGGTCTGGCACTATAGAAAAACAGACCCAGAACTTGCCGCGGGCAGAGCCGTAGAATTAAAAACAGTATTGAGCAGCCTCATTTCAGACAAGCTTAGCATTATGGATATGGACAAAGCCCTAGAAGTTGTAAATCATCAAATAAGTAAAGGGACCGCAGTTTCTGAATTGGTTTCCAATAAAAACTATGATTTCATTTTATGTTTGGGAGATGACGTGACAGATGAAAATATGTTCACAAGCTTGCCAAATCATGCGACTACCGTTAAGGTGGGCAAAAAAGACACCGCTGCAAAGTACTTCATCGAAGACATTGCACACGTCAAAATGCTATTATCAACTTTAGCAGAAGCCAATGAATAAAGACAAGGCTTTGCTGGAGGCATTGCAAAACAGCTATTACGACATTATATCCACTCCAAAAGAAACCTCACATCAACAAATTCGCAAGCGTAGTGCCAAACAAATACAAAAGGCATTTGCTAAAGTTAATGTTGAAATTAAAGGCTCTGAAAACTTACCAACCGAGCAAGGGGTTATTTTTATTTACAACCACTTACACAATCATACTTTTTTTACTGTAGCTAAAGATTTTCAGATTACGCTAGACAGCCATTTTATTAGTAGTGTACTTTTGGAAAAGTATTATAAAAATCCCGGGACAAGAGTTGTTCGTCATGCGTTACCCTATGAAGAAAATCATAAAAGCTACTACGATAAGTTTCAGTACATTCGTGTATATGCCAAAAACTTTACCCCAAAAGCGCTTACAAAAAAAGAAATAAAAAAAGCAAATAAGCAATTTTATCATCAAGCTGCAGCAGCCTTAGAAAACAACATCAGCCTGGTGTTTAGTCCAGAAGGAGCTTCTTATTATACCGATGAATCACCAGGTCCTTTTCTAAAAGGTATTTTCAAATTTGCAAGCAACCAAAAGCAACAGCCACTAGTTGTTCCAATCGTGATGGCTAATTTTGATAAACTGCCATCAGAAGCGCCTTTTAAGTGCCAAATTATGCCGCCATTTCGCATGTCTGATTTTGGGGTAAACAGCTCCGATAGTTATGCACTTAGCGGTGCAGTACAAAGCATAAATCAGCAGTATAAACAGTGGGTAAAAGATTTATCCGTAGAAGACAAAAATTTTGCTCGAGAAATAGCAGTACTTAAAAACCGCATAGCACAGAAAAAAAACAAAGCAGACCTTTTTGTTTTTTATGGCAGTTCGACAATACGCTTATGGAAAAATCTCGATCTTGACTTTCCAAATTTGAATACACTAAACCTAGGATTTGGAGGAGCGTTTATTCATTCTTTAAGTGATTATTTTGAAGAACTGTTCCCAGACCTAAATCCAAAAGCTATTGTGCTTTATCTTGGCGGGAATGATTTGACACTTGGGTATAGTGCTAAAAAAATAGCAGAAGAAATTGTGCTCTTTTTAGACAAAATACATAAGAAGTTTCCGGATGCAAAAATTTATAATATTGCGATTAAACCGTCTTTGGAACGGGAAAATGAATTGACAAAAATTAAAGAAATCAATACCCGCTTAGAAGCTATATCACAAACACTACCTTATTTATATCAAATTGATTTTTATCAAAAAATGATTCGTGACAATAGCATCAGAAAAGAACTTTTCCTACAAGATGGACTCCATCTAAATGCAGACGGGTACAAGGTACTCAAAGGAGCTATTGAGGAAAATTTATATCAACTTGCCTAAGCCGCGCTATTTTGCCGCTTGATTAAATTAAGGGCTGATCCAGCTTTAAACCATTCAATTTGCGCCTCATTATAGGTGTGATTTGCCGTAATCTTATCTGATGATCCGTCCGCATGAAGCACTTCAATAGTAAGTGGTTTTCCTGCTGCAAAATTTTTAAGATCAACAAAATTAAACGTATCGTCTTCTTGGATTAAGTCGTAGTCAGTTTCGTTATCAAATGTAATCCCTAACATTCCTTGTTTTTTGAGGTTTGTTTCGTGAATTCGTGCAAACGATTTTACTAAAACTACCTTTACGCCTAAGTGTCGAGGCTCCATGGCTGCGTGTTCGCGCGATGAGCCTTCGCCATAGTTGTGATCTCCCACAACAACGGTTTCAATGCCTGCTGCTTTGTATGCACGCTGTACGTCTGGCACACCGCCATATTCACCCGTAAGTTGATTTTTAACAAAGTTTGTTTGCTGATTAAATGCATTTACGGCACCAATCAAACAGTTGTTGGAGATATTGTCCAAATGACCTCGGTAACGCAGCCACGGCCCTGCCATAGAAATATGGTCTGTTGTACATTTCCCGTGTGCTTTAATAAGCAGCTTAGCTCCGGTTAGGTTTTCGCCGTCCCAAGGTGCAAAAGGCGTTAGTAACTCCAAACGTTCAGAGTCACTGTTTACCACAACGTTTACGCCAGATCCATCTTCTTCAGGAGCCAAATAACCGTTGTCTTCAACATCAAAACCACTGGGCGGGAGTTCCAAACCAGTTGGAGCTTCTAGTCGAACTTCTTCTCCATTTTCATTTACAAGGCTGTCTGTTATGGGATTAAAATCCAAACGCCCCGATATGGCTACCGCAGCTACCATTTCGGGAGAGGCTACAAAGGCGTGGGTATTTGGATTGCCATCAGCACGTTTTGAAAAGTTTCGGTTAAACGAGTGTATAATCGAGTTTTTTTCTTGTTTGTCAGCCCCTTCGCGTGCCCACTGCCCAATACATGGGCCACAAGCATTTGTAAAGATTTTAGCATCTAAATCTTCAAAAATATCCAGCAATCCGTCACGCGCTGCAGTATATCGCACTTGCTCAGAACCTGGATTAATACCAAATGCCGCTTTGGTAACTAATTTTTTGTCCACCGCTTGTTTGGCAATAGATGCTGCGCGAGATAAATCTTCGTAAGAAGAATTGGTACACGAGCCAATCAATCCCCATTCTACTTCAATAGGCCACTCGTTTGTTGATGCTTTTTCGCTCATTTCAGCAACAGGAGTTGCCAAGTCGGGTGTAAAAGGACCGTTTATGTGAGGAGAAAGTGTGCTTAAATCGATTTCAATTACTTGATCAAAATAGGCTTCAGGATTTTGATACACCTCTGGGTCAGCCGTTAGGTGTTCTTTTACTTCGTTTGCAGCATCGGCAACATCGTCTCTGTCAGTTGCACGTAAGTAGCGTTCCATAGAAGCATCGTAACCAAAGGTTGAGGTAGTAGCACCTACTTCTGCGCCCATATTACAAATCGTTCCTTTTCCTGTACATGACATGGATTCTGCGCCTTCGCCAAAATATTCAATAATAGCACCTGTGCCCCCTTTTACTGTAAGTATTCCAGCAACTTTTAAAATCACATCTTTAGGAGCCGTCCAGCCATTGAGTTTGCCTGTAAGTTTTACGCCGATAAGCTTTGGAAATTTCAATTCCCATGGCATAGCTGCCATAACATCAACTGCATCTGCACCGCCAACTCCAATAGCAAGCATACCCAAACCACCCGCATTTACGGTGTGTGAATCGGTTCCGATCATCATGCCGCCAGGAAATGCGTAGTTTTCCAATACCACTTGGTGGATAATTCCAGCTCCAGGCTTCCAAAAGCCAATACCATATTTGTTGGATACCGATTGTAGAAAATCGAATACCTCTGCAGATGAATTGTTGGCAGATTTTAAGTCAGCAGAAGCACCTTCTTTAGCTTGTATAAGGTGATCGCAATGCACCGTTGTAGGCACAGCAACTTTTGTTTTGCCCGCTTGCATAAACTGTAACAGGGCCATTTGCGCAGTAGCGTCTTGACAAGCAATGCGGTCTGGAGCAAAGTCAACGTAGTCTTTACCGCGTGCGAAAGTGCTTGTTGCTGTTCCGTCCCAAAGGTGAGAGTACAAAATTTTCTCTGCCGCGGTCAACGGTTTTCCTACCAGACTACGCGCTGCCTCTACACGCGCAGCTAAGCGTGCGTAAGAGGCTTTTATCATTGCTATATCAAATGCCATTTTGATTTTGGTTTAAAGTGGGTATAAAAATATAAAATTAAGTCCTTAATTATAGAAAGGCGGATAGTTTTAATTTAGAGTAAAATAAAAGGTATAAATACAGGAAGAATAACTCTTTGTTTATCGCGATGTTTAGCGCCCTAAAAGTAGCGACCTTAGTTGTATGTGTTTAACAAAAATTTATTTATTAAATTTAAACAAATTTAAATAACATAATCATGAAAATTAATTTTATAACACTTCTTTCATTGTTGTTCATGGGCACTGCTTTTGCTCAAGACGAAGTACAACGAAGTTATGAAGCTGTAACGTATATAAATGATGTATCCGTTTCTGAAATTCCAACTTTTGTATCCCTATATGAGAAGTTTACAAATCTTTCAATGGGAGAAAACAGAACGATGACTGGTCAATGGCTTTTTAGACATTGGTACGGTTCTGGTCACACGTTTGTAATTTATACCCAATACAACAGTATGGAAGACTATTTTACAGATACGGATGCCGAAACGGCAAATATTCGGGCCAACATTATGGCGCTTCCTGAAGATGAACGTCAAGCCATGTGGGACGACTGGTCTACCTTAAGCGGGTTTTGGGATAACCATACAGATGAAATACGTGGAGTTTATAGTGACACGGGCTTTCTCACTGTTGATAATGTAGATTTCGATATTCCGTTTGTGATGTCTGTAGGCCGTTATAATTCTTCTGGGAGTTGGGCAAAAATGGGCAATGCTTTTATAAATTGGAGAATTAAGCCATCCATTGAAGATGCCTCTTCAATAGCAGGAGGTGTTTCGTATCACTATATGGGTTCGGGACCTGAGGTTGAAGTCTGGCAGTGTTACAACAGCTTGGTTGACTTTGCCACTTCTGTAACAGCAAAAGGACGTGCAGTTAATGAAGAGGCACGAGACACTTTTTGGAGTTTAGCCGATGGTAATCATGAAGATCAAATTTACCTTCATATGGGACATGTTAACTTGGAAACTAAAGCGTTTGACCGCCCAGGAAAGGATAGATAACATCTAAAGTTTCACAAAATTAAAAGACGCTTTGGCGTCTTTTTTTGTTGGCTAATGCCTTTGGAAGGCTTATTTTAGCAATGGAAATCTTTAGTTAAAAGTAAATAATTCTATGAAAAAAGCAGTCATTGTAAGCGGTTATTTTAACCCCATTCACAAAGGACATTTAGAGTATTTCCACAATGCAAAATCGCATGCCGACGCGTTGTTTGTCATAGTTAACTCAGATCATCAACGTGCGCTAAAAGGTTCAAAAGAATTTCAGGATGAAGAAGAACGTGTGATAATTGTTTCAAACTTTAAGGTAGTTGATAAGGTGTTTCTATCCATAGACAAAGACCGCACGGTTTGCGAAACCATTGCACATATTCACAAAGAATTTGGTCACGAGTATGAGCTGGCATTTGCCAACGGCGGCGACCAAAACAACGATACGATCCCCGAAAAACCAGTATGTGAACGCTTGGGAGTTACCTTAATAGATGGTTTGGGGGATAAAATTCAGTCCTCTTCTTGGTTGTTGAAGAAATAGGCGGCTTTTGTGTTCATTTGTGTATAACCAAAAACACTTGGTATATACGTGTTGATTCTAATTATATATTTCTGAACGCTTACTTTTAAGGTTATGCTTTTAAAAAGTGTTATTCCGTAGTTTTTATTAAATAATTATTGAGTTACAAGGCGCATCATAAGGGGGAAACCTTCGTAAAGAATACGTAAAAAAACAAGTTACTTTTTTACAACCTTATATACGCGTGATGCGTTGTTTGATATATCTGTTGCTTTCATAATATATGTTGCCCTTGCCAAATGCTTCATGTTTACAGCATTACCTGTTAGCTGCATCACTTTGTTCCCAAGAATGTCAAACACTTCAATAGCGTAATCTTTGCCTCCCTCAATATACACTACAGAAGTCGTAGGATTTGGATATATGGTAATTGCATTGGAAATAGCATCAATAGACAATAACGGAGCAGTAGCCCTTTGATAAGAAAACCCACCACGACCTCCACCGGCCCTTCCAACAGACCAACTTAAAAATTTTATGTCATAAAATTTGTCATCTGAAGTGTCTGAAGTACCATTCGTTAGCTTTAATACTAAGTCAGTATTTAATGGCGGTCTGTTTTTGGTATCCCCATTAAAATCTCTAAAGCTATCAAAGTTTAGTGTTTCATCATTTTGTATTTGCGCTGTTGTGCCAATTGCCCATTCTGTGTATGCTGGACTTGTGCCTGGGGTATAACTACTCTCATTTTGGATATTATACAACCCTCCTCCGCTTCCGCGAGTTAGCCAAACAGTACTAGAAATTCTATCCTGATTTTGTTCAAGTGTTTCGTCTGTATTATTGTTTTTTGTGAATGTAATTTGTCCTATTCCAAGTAAAGGCACAAACAAGAAGAGTAGAATTTTTTTCATTTATTATAATTAGAATAAAGATACAACGGCAGCGCCAAAGAAAAACCAACTAAAAACAAGGATGCAAAGTATAGTAAGAACTGTTTTAATTTAATGTCTTTAGCCACAAGCTTATATATTAAAAACACCAAAAAGGTGGTGGCTGCAATGGTTAGGTCAGCATTTAAAATTTTCATGGCATAATTCAGATTGATTTGCTCAAAAAATAATGCCGTTGACCACTCCCAGTTATTTTCTTCAATGAATTTATAGATGTTGTAATACGGAAGTACGACACCCAAAACACAAAGAATAGCAAGTAATTTTTTCATTCTGAAATTTAACTTCCCCTCCCTACTTTTCTAACTCCAGAGGACTTAGGTGTATGGTTTTTAGTTCCCGATTTTTGTTTACCCCCTTTTTTATTTGGGGTGTTTTTATTTAAACTGTTACCAAAGAATTTACTAGACATATTTGCTAAAATTTTGTTTCCACTAATGTACGCAATTCATCAACCATATAAAAAAACCCTTACAATGTGAAGGTTATGTTGAGGAAAAGAGGGGAGTAAAGGCGAACTATTTTGGGGAGGGTTTTTAGATAATTATATTAAAAAAGTTTCCTTTATATTTTTTTAAATTTAAGCCTAACTGAGCGCTTTCAAGCCCCAAGAATAGTGAAGATGTACATGGCTGTTGCTAAAAAAAATGAAAACGAAAAAAAAATATTGAATTAATAATGCCCTGAATTGGGCTTTTTTTTGATAAATTAGATTTCAATGTAAATTGTGGACAAGGATACCGGTTGAAGTCGAAATAAAATATAAATATTTTAATGAATATTGAATTAAGTAATAAAACTATTCTAGTCACTGGAGGTGCAGGTTTTATTGGATCAAATTTATGTGAGGCTTTACTTGAAAAAGAAAACCAGGTAATTTGTCTTGATAATTTTGCTACTGGCAAAAGAGAAAATATAAAAGAATTTCTTGAAGATTCTAATTTCACTCTAATTGATGGAGACATCAGAAAACTAGCAGACTGTTTAAAAGCGACCAAAGATGTTGATTATGTTTTGCATCAAGCGGCATTAGGGTCGGTACCAAGATCTATAAAAGACCCTATTACGTCCAACGATGTGAATGTAAATGGGTTTTTAAATATGCTAGTTGCTTCTAGAGACAATGGAGTAAAAAGATTTGTTTATGCAGCAAGTTCATCGACCTACGGAGACTCAGAGTCCATGCCAAAAGTTGAAGATGTTATTGGAAAACCTTTATCTCCTTATGCAATTACTAAATATGTGAACGAGTTATATGCAGATATTTTTTCTAAAACTTATGGTCTTGAAACAATTGGCCTTCGATACTTTAATGTTTTTGGCAGAAAGCAAGATCCCAAAGGAGCATATGCAGCGGTGATTCCAAAATTTGTGAGTCAACTCATGAAAGGAGAATCTCCTGTGATTAATGGTGACGGGAATTACTCAAGAGATTTTACCTATATTGATAATGTGATACAGGCTAATTTATTAAGCCTTGTTACAACAAATGAAGAAGCAATTAATACAGTTTACAATGTTGCCTATGGAGATCGGAATACATTAAACGATTTAATGAGGTATTTAAAAGAGTATTTATCTGAGTTTGATTCCAAAATTTCAAGTATTGAAGTTGTAAATGGCCCAAATAGAGAAGGTGATATACCACACTCACACGCCAGCATAGATAAAGCAATGCAATTTTTAGACTATAACCCACAGTTTTCTTTGCAAAAAGGCTTACAAGAAGCTGTGAAATGGTATTGGAAAAATTTATAAAATTAACATGAGAAAAGATAAAATAGCAATTATAGGATTGGGATACGTGGGCTTGCCACTGGCAAGGCTCTTTGCTACCAAATATTCAGTAGTCGGTTTTGATATAAATACAAATAGAATTTCTGAATTAATGTCTGGTAATGATTCAACCTTGGAGGTTGACAACGAAACCCTAAAATCTGTTCTCATTGGGGAAAACTCTAATGAAAATGGACTTTTTTGTACCAATGATTTAAATAAAATAAAGGATTGTAATTATTATATTGTAACGGTTCCAACACCAGTTGATAAAAATAATAGGCCCATTTTAACACCACTTATAAAGGCAAGTAAAACAGTAGGTGCAGTATTAAAAAAGGGGGATATTGTAATTTATGAATCTACGGTGTATCCAGGCTGCACAGAAGAAGATTGTATTCCTGTATTAGAAAAAGTATCTGGACTTAAATTCAATGATGACTTCTTTGCGGGTTATTCTCCGGAGAGAATTAATCCAGGGGATAAGGAACATACTATTGAAAAAATTTTAAAAGTTACTTCAGGATCAACTCCTGAAGCTGGAGAGAGAGTAAATGACTTATACAGATCAGTGATTACAGCGGGCACGCATTTGGCACCATCCATAAAAGTTGCTGAAGCATCTAAAGTAATAGAGAATTCCCAAAGAGACATTAATATCGCTTTTGTAAATGAACTGGCCAAAATATTTAATCTTTTGGATATAAACACCCATGATGTGCTGGAAGCGGCAGGTACCAAATGGAATTTCTTGCCTTTCAAGCCAGGTTTAGTAGGGGGACATTGCATCGGTGTTGATCCCTATTATTTAGCACAGAAGGCGCAAGAGCATGGTTATCACCCTGAAATTATCTTAGCAGGACGAAGGTTAAACGATGGAATGGGAGACTATGTAGCTTCCCAAATTGTTAAATGCATGATTAAAAAGAATATCCCAGTCAATGGGTCCAAAGTTCTGATTTTAGGAATTACGTTTAAAGAAAATTGTCCAGATGTAAGAAATACTAAAGCTATAGATTTAGTGAATGCTTTAAAAGAATATGATACGAGTGTAACCATTCATGACCCTTGGGCAAATGAAGAAGAGATGATGCATGAATATGGCCTAAAATCAAGTAGGAGTTTACCAACTGAAAAGTTTGATGCAATAGTACTCACGGTGCCTCACAGTAAGTTTAGTAAGTTAGATTTTTTATCCCTAAAGAAAAAAAATGCCATTATATATGATGTAAAGAATTTTTTAAAAAACGACTTAGTGGACTCTAAACTATAAAATGTAAGTACAATGAAGAGGTGGTAAAATAATTAACTAAAGGGCATTCATCAATTAAAAAATTATGAACCTGTTTAAGAGGATTAGAAGTAGCGGAACTAAAAGAGGATGATATGTTTATGATGTCTTAACCATAATATATAATTTCGAATTAATTATTTAAGATATTTACCTGACCTACCATTCTCCCCCTTTATGTATTCCTCATATTTTTTAGGTGGTTTTGGTTTAAACCCCAACTTTTTTAAAAATATGCTTATCAATACACAAATTAAAATTGCCCCTAAAACATATAATGTAGTTTCCATACGTTAAAAATAACAAATTTCGTATAATTTGAGAGGAATTGAATTAGTAAAACTAAAAGAAGAAAATATACCTATCGTTTAATTCCTTAAATTAGTACCACTAAAAACAATACAATGAAAAAAACATTTATAACAATTTTTACAATTCTTCTTGTAGCTACAATAACTTCTTGTAACTGCGCAAAGGATACTTCACAAACCACAAATGACTTTGCCACTACTTTTAAAAATGGCGATTTAATGACAAATATATCGGCAGACCCCAATGGGAATGCATTGGTATATCCAAGTGGTGATGCATCTATTACCTCTCAAGTAAAAGTTTGGGCGCCTGATTTTACTTCTCCTTGGCATTACCACCCCTACCAATGTGTAGCGCATATTATTCAAGGTGAGCTAACCGTCAATTTTGATACAATTGCTTCACTGGATGATAAAAGTCCGAATAAGTCCACGAGTGTTACGAAAACCTTTAAGGCTGGCGAAGCCTTTATTGGTACGGCAAACACCTGGCACTATTCACAAAACTTAGGGTCTGAGGATTTAATTTTCACTACCTCTTGGTTAGCAGAAAAAGACGCACCAATTGTTGTGCTTGTGGATAAAGAATAAGTGCCCAGATATTGGAAAGCACACTACAATCAATTCATTTAGGCATTCAGAAGCAATAGAAATTTTTAAGCGTACAGGTTCTTTACACAAGCTACAAAGCGCAATGGGACATTCAAGTTTAAATGTAAGTTTAACCTACTTGAGAGGTTTAGAAGTAGCTGAACTAAAAGAAGAAGATATTACCCTTCGGGATTTCCCTTTGCCTCCCTATTAGGAAATACAGCAAACAGTGCTTGCAGCACTTAGCGTATAAAACCAACAAAGCCCTCACAAATACACTTGTAGGGCTTTTTATGATTACATTCACAGCTTTGCTGTGCTTCAGAGTGGAGCATAGGGGAGTGAAGTCGAACTATTTTGGGCAAGATTTAGCTATTTTTAGAAAAAATTATTCCCAAGGATAAAAAATTATTCTTGGGAATAAAAAGTGGAGCAGAAGGGAGTAAAATCGAACTGTTTTGGGGAGGATTTGTTTGAAATATCGAACATTAGTTTTACCTCGCAATTTTTAGCTTAAAGTTTTGTGCTAATTTTATGCTTATATCTTTATTGCCATTGTATATTAGTAATTGCCATATTGATAAAAAACTCATCTCTATTTTTCTGTTGCTATAAAACGCTTATATATAAAATGTACCGTCATGATAACGCAAGGTTGGGGCGTATATGCCGCCGTTTGGCTGTACGTCTACG
>CATAMV010000078.1 GCA_949487855.1 Bacteroidota bacterium | reverse complement strand
TAAAAATTCATATGGCAGTAGCACCAACCAAAAACATGGATCGGTTTGAATGGTTTTTGGAAAAAGCCACCGAGCTTGGCGTACACAGAATTACTCCCATTCTTTGCAAAAGAAGCGAACGAAAACAGCTCAAAATTGAACGTTGTAACAAAATCATTGCTTCAGCAGTAAAACAATCATTGCGTGTATATGCACCAATTTTAGATTCGCTTACTTCGCTAAAAGACTTGCAAACAGATGCAGCTTTTTCATACATAGCACATTGCGAAACAACAGCTAAGAAAGCGCTTAAAGAAGTTGTTTTGAATCAAAACAATTGCTGTATTTTAATTGGTCCTGAAGGGGATTTTATTCCAGATGAAATTACGTGGGCAGCAAAACATGGCATAACCCCCATTCACTTAGGAGATGCACGCTTACGTACCGAAACAGCAGCACTTACAGCACTTCATACTGCCGTGTTGTTAAACACTTAAAAAAACTGTATATTTAAGATATGAATGCAAACTCTCTTACGCGCGGAATCGTCCAAGCTTTCCTAATAATCATTGGCATCATTGCCCTTTTTGAACTTTTAGTTATGTCAAAGTCGCTATTGGGTTATGTCTTTTTGGCGATTGTTGTTTCTTTAATTGGACAACCCGTTAAAGAGCTTTTAATGCGAAGATTAAAGTTTAAAACTACTATGGCAACAGTAACTACGCTGTTGTTGTTGTTGTTACTATTATTTGGACTAGGATCGTTGATTGTTCCGGTAATTGCTGCACAAGCACAAAACCTGTCGCTTTTACAAATTGATCAATGGGAAGCTGATTTACTAACGCTTGTTTCTGATTTGGACACTTACTTCAGTAAATACGATATCAACCTCACAGAACGAATAACGGCACTTTTTGCAAAAGTGGATTTTGCTTTTTTACCCAATATAATTAATGGGTTTTTAGGTTTTTTAGGGGGATTTACCATTGCATTATTTTCGGTGCTATTTATAAGTTTTTTTCTGCTTAAAGACAGCTCATTATTATTAAGAAGCTTACTTCTAGTTTTCGCTACAGATCAAAAAGAACGCATAGAGCGCTCTTTCACTCGAATTGTTTCATTGTTATCCCGTTACTTTAGTGGAATTCTGCTACAAATATCCATTTTGTTTCTTTTTTACTCTGGAGTTTTGTTGTTGTTTGGCATCCCAAACGCATTGACCATTGCCCTGATTTGTGCGTTGTTTAACATTATCCCTTACATCGGTCCATTGGTGGGCGGTTTATTTATTGTTGTACTTACCATGACGAGTAATCTTGGTGCAGATGTGGCCACCGTCATTGTACCAAAAACTATATATGTACTTATTGGCTTTGTTGTTGGGCAACTCATTGACAACTTCTTTTCTCAACCATTTATATTTTCTACAAGTATCAAATCACATCCGCTAGAAATTTTCTTGGTTATTATTTTAGCGGGATTGCTTGCAGGTCCTTTGGGCATGCTTTTGGCTGTTCCCTTCTATACCGTAATTAAAGTTGTGCTTAGTGAGTTTTTAAGCGACAACCGACTTGTACGTGCGCTAACTAAAAATATGTAATCATGCTTTTTGTATCAACTGAAACCATTGGTGGTAAAACCATCACACAATCCTTGGGAGTTGCCCGAGGAAGTACTGTCCGATCTCGTAACATTGGTCGAGATATTTTTGCATCAATTAAAAATATTGTAGGAGGTGAAATTGAAGAATACACCAAGCTACAAGCTGATGCTAGAGAACAAGCATTGCAACGTATGCTTGCTGATGCTGCTCGTTTGGGTGCTGATGCGATTGTAGGTGTGCGCTTTACAACTTCTGTAGTAACTCAAGGAGCATCTGAAATTTTAGCTTTTGGAACAGCTGTAAAACTAAAATAAGATGGCTTTACTTCTTTGGATATTAATTGGCGTTGGGCTTATTATAGCCATTGTGAATAGATTTCGTCAGAAAAAAAATGAAGATTTTGACCAACGTGATAATTAGTTGGAGGATTCCATTTGAAAACGTATTTTTGCCCCCGCTTTAGGGCTCTAAAGGAGAGGTGCCAGAGTGGTAATGGAGCAGATTGCTAATCTGTCAACGCGTAAGTGTTGCCTGGGTTCGAATCCCAGTCTCTCCGCTTCAATTTTTTCATACCTGTCAATGCCAGGCCTCAGCTGGATTAGCGCATTCCGATTTTCAATCGGAACGGTCAAGATCCACTAAGAAAATGATAAAATAGGTCGCGTAGCTCAGCTGGATAGAGCATCTGCCTTCTAAGCAGACGGTCCTAGGTTCGAATCCTAGCGCGATCACGAATAAATAAAAAAATAAGAAAAAACGCCAAGCTTGCTTGCGCGTTTTTTTGTTTGGACTATTTTCAAAGCGGAGCTTTGTGAGGATGTTGTAGTAATCCTAGCGCGATCACTATCCATCCCTATTTCATGTTTATCGATTTCATTTAACTCAATGCTAAAGCGATAGAATAGCCTCAAGATTACAGCATCATAATGCAAAATAAGCATCAAACTACTCTGGATACGACACTCGTAAATGATAGCTGCTAATTAGCTTTTCGGAAAGAACACTTTTTACTGTTTCTATTTCGCGAAGGGTAATATTCGCCTCTAAAAACTGTTTCTCATCCATTAAGCGTTGAACAATTTTATCTACAAAAGCTATAATTTTTTCTGCAGTGGGTTCTTTTAAACTTTTTGAAGCCGCTTCTACCCCGTCGGATATCATTACAATAGCTGTTTCTTTAGAAAAGGGTTTTGGTCCGGGATATTGAAACTGCGCTACGTCAATGTCTGGGTTGTTCTGTTTGGCTTGCTGTAAAAAATACAACACGGTTGTAGTGCCGTGATGCGTTCGGATAAAATCAATTACACGGTCTGGTAATTTTGATTTTCTAGCATTTGTTATTCCATTCAATACATGATCAATGATAATTTTTGAACTTACTTCAGGTTCCAAATCGTCGTGAGGGCTGTAAGTAGCTTGATTTTCACTGAAAAATACGGGGTTTTTTATCTTTCCAATATCGTGGTACAATGCTCCTACCCGTGTCAACAATGTATTTGCTCCAATGGCGTTTGCTGCAGCTTCAGCAATATTTGCAACCTGCAAAGAATGTTGAAACGTTCCAGGAGCTTTATCAGCAAGTTCGCGAAGCAACTTACTGTTGGTGTCTGACAGCTCAAGTAGCGAAGCATCTGACACCAAACCAAAAACTTTTTCAAAAACATAAATTAATGGCTGAACAAATAAAATTGCAAGTCCATTTACAACAAAAAGAAGAAGGATATCATAAGATAACTGCAATAGGTTACCATCATGAATCAATGTAAATGCGATGTATGACACCGCATATAACCCTACAATCAGTCCAACAGAAATAAATAGTTTAGCCCTACGATATAAGTCATTAACAGTAAGTGAAGCTAAAATCCCTGCCATAATGTGTAAGTAAATAAACTCATAACTATTGGGTACTAAAAAAGCAATCAAAAACAAGGTAGTCATCAATGTAAAGAGGGCTATACGTGTATCAAAAAAAGTACGCATCAGCAAGGGCAACATACAAATGGGAACGGCATATACGAATTGTGGATCTGCATCTACCGCAACTTTAGTAAGCAGAACAATAAGCAGAACGTTCACACATAAAAACGTTAGCCGTTTGTTATTTTCAAAAACCATTTTTCGAGTTCGCCATAAAAAAACAAACAACAAAACAACAGGTATAAACACCAACAGCGAATACCCGAAAATAATCCAAGAGGTATTGGTCTGTGTCCATGTTTGAGACTCAAATTCTTGTTGTAGCGACTTTAATTTTTGAAGCTTCTCACCTTCTACAACTTCCCCTTTAGCAATGATGCGCGTTCCCTTGGTTACTAATCCACGAACTGTGACAACTCCTGCTACCGATTCCGCTTTAAATTGACGTGTTAATGCATCGTTGTACAATATATTGGGTTCAACAAGAGAAAGCAAGTATTGCAGCGTTACTTCTGAGAGCACATCACTGCCAAAAAGATCCAATTGTTTAATTAGGTCTTCCTTTGCTTCCTTTTGCGAAAACAAATCAGATATTAAAACAGTAGTTTGACGCGTGTCATGAACGAGTGCAACGGACTCATTATCAACTATAATTTGGTCATCTGCAACAATTCCCTTAGCGTAGATTGCTTCCAAAACAGTTCGCCAATTAATTAAAATGGTGTTGAATTCTGGAGAAGTAGGAAGTGTGGCACTGTACTGGTCAAATGCGTCTAAAGTTTTACGGACCGTTTCATCTTGATACATAAAATAGCGCGGTATATTAGCTTCTAGAGCTTCTCGTTCACTATTTAACTCGTTCTTTGATTTTTGAATTGGGAAATCATAAGGTGCCAAAAGCGTTTCATATTGCCAGGGTTTACCCTCTTGAATTTCATACTGAAAACTTGCCCCTCTAGGTAAAATATATACCACTACGGCTGTTGTAAACAAACATAAAAATGCTCTGTAAATAGCAGCTTGAAAGCGATAAAATAGCAACATAAAAAAGATTTAAACAAAAATACCACTTTTCAACACATTAGCTGTGCAATGCATATTTTCTCTTATTTTTGATAAATGTCATACGGTATTTGTACCCTTAGTATAGTTCCGCTGCAAGGTTTAGATCAGCATAACTCCCCCGTTTTGAGCGAAGTATTGTATGGAGAAATTTTCCAAATATTAAAGGCAAAAAAACGCTTTAGTCAGGTTCGTTTAAGCGACAACACAACTGGGTGGATCGAAAACAGTCAGTTCGCTAAAATTTCAGAAGCTGATTATAACAATCTTTCCAAGCAAACACCAAAAATTTCTGCAAACTTAGTTGAGTTCATTTATAAAGATGAGCAAATTCTGTTCCCAATTCCAATTGGAAGCAAGGTGCAGCACACGGCTTTTTTAGGACACCAATTTGAAGGCAAAATTTCAGGTAGTAAAGCAGAAAAAAAGATCATCCGCACTATGGCGTTAATGTTTGTAAACACTCCTTTTCGCAAAGGCGGAAAATCTCCTTTTGGAATTGATGCGGATGGTTTTGTACAAATTGTTTATATCCTTTGTGGAATTCCGCTACCTAGAACTGCCACGGCACAGGCAGAAAAGGGGCATGTGTTAAGTTTTATAGAAGAATCTGAACCAGGAGATTTGGCTTTTTTTGACAATAACGAAGGTGAAATTGTTCATGTCGGGATTATTTTAGAGAACAACCATATCATTCACGCACATGGGCATGTGCGTGTTGACAGATTAGACCAAACCGGAATATTTAACCCCGGACTTCGAACACATACCCATAAGCTACGCCTAATTAAATCTATTGCATAAAAAACCCCGCTTTTGCGGGGTTTTACTTGATTTAAAGATAGTGTTAAAGCGCATCTAACATATCTCGATACTTTTTAAAGTTAGCATTATCACCGATGGTACCAAAAATATTTTTTAGTGTCGTAATCGCTTCTTTATTATTTGGCTTGATTTTAACCAATTGCTCTAAATAAGGAACTGCCGCTAAAAACAATCCTTCTCGCTTTGCCTTAAGTTGTTCGTACTTTCTGTCATCTGCAGCTGAAGTACCCAGCGAATTCATCTGTTCCACAATCTCAGCTTCTCCCTCTAAAATAATAGATGCTAAATTCAAATAAGAGGCCTCATATACAGGATCTAATGCAATTGCTTTTTTGTAGTATTCAATAGCTTTTTCTTTCTTCCCTTCATTTCCATTTACAACGCCTAGGTTATAATACAACATGGCATTATCTGGATCCTGAGCTATGGCTTCTTGCATGAGTAAACCAAATCGTGACTGATCCCCTATTTTAATATATAAATCTGCTTCCGTCAAAATTAGCCCAACATCTTTTGGAGAAAGTTTTCTAGCGTCTTTAATAGATGTCATAGCAGCTTCATTATCTCCGTTTGAAACATGTATAAGGGCGATATTTTTTACAATTTCAGGTAAACGTGATTCTGATAGACCTGTACGTAAATTCGTAAAATCTTTAGATTTCTTATAAATTTTATATGTATTCTGATCTACTTCAGATTCTACTCCAGTAGCAACTTCTGTCGCATAAAATTTTGTCACAGATCCTGTATAATTTTTATCTTTCAGCGTTAAGTAGTACGGAAGTGCTTTTTCAAAATCACCGGAATTAATCGCACTTGAGGCTGCATAATACAAATAGTCCAAATTTTCATTGTCTAATTCATATGCCAAATACAGTAATTCGCTTGCTTCTTTGAAATTTTCATCGGAGTTCTCAGAAACAGCTTGGTTGACAACGTCAGCAATAAAACCAGGCTTGTTAGCATTAATAAGTTGTGTGTATTTGTTTAAACCAGCTTCTTTTTCAATAGATTTTGCCTTATCAAGCTGCGTTACAACCTTAAAAAATTCTTTTTTCGCTTGCAGTGTTACACCCAAGAGGTAGTGATAATACGATGCGTATTTTGGTTCAGCAGAACTAAGTAAATCAGCGTTTGCGTTTAGGGAGTTCAATGCAGCATCAAAAGAAGAAGCTTCAACTAGTTTTTGTGCAGCTTTGAGTTCTTTTTTTTGAGCAGTCGCCGTAAAAGTAACCATAAAGGCAAGCATTAGGGAATAGTAAGTTTTCATAAAAAATGAGAATTAATTAATCGTTATCTTCAAGTGTTACATTTATATCAGAAACGTCTTGAATTTCATCATCATCATTCATCACTTTTGCTACCGCTGCAATAGAATCATCCTCTTTTAAATTAATAAGACGAACACCTTGCGTGGCACGACCCATAACGCGTAGCGACTCTACACCAAGTCTGATAGCAATACCCGAACGGTTGATAATCATCAAATCATCTGCGTCTGATACATTTTTAATGGCCACTAAATTACCTGTTTTTTCGGTTAATGCAAGTGTTTTAACTCCTTTTCCCCCTCTATTTGTGATGCGATAGTCGTCAATTTTTGAGCGCTTGCCATAGCCGTTTTCGGAAACCACTAAAATATCAGAGTCCAAATCGTTCACAGCAACCATTCCAACTACCTCGTCTTGAGCATCTTGCAATGAAATCCCACGAACACCAGATGCGTTTCTACCCATCGGACGTGTTTTACTTTCTTCAAAACGAATCGCTTTTCCAGATTTTACTGCCAACACCACTTGCGATGCACCAGTAGTCAGTTTTGCCTCTAACAATTCATCGCCATCACGTACCGTTATGGCGTTAATGCCATTTGTGCGTGGTCGTGAGTATTGCTCCAGTGAAGTTTTCTTCACTTGGCCTTTTTTAGTTGCCATAACTACGTATCGGCTGTTGATATAATCTTCGTCTTTAAGGTTTTGCGTACAGATAAATGCTTTAACCTTATCGTCTTGTTCAATGTTGATTAGGTTTTGAATGGCACGCCCTTTTGAAGTTCTACTTCCTTCCGGTATTTCATATACGCGCAACCAGAAACATTTACCTTTTTGAGTAAAGAAAAGCATGTATTGATGGTTTGTTCCTACAAACAAATGTTCTAAGAAATCTTCACTTCGAGTCGTAGAGGCTTTTTGTCCAACACCACCACGATTTTGTGTGCGATATTCCGCAAGAGGCGTACGTTTAATATAACCCGCGTGAGAAATGGTAATCACCACTTTTTCATCAGGTATCATATCTTCTACACGGAAATTTCCACCCGCATACTCAATGATAGAGCGTCGCTCATCCCCATATTTTTCTTTTACCTCAAGCAACTCGTCTTTGATGATGCTCATACGACGGTCTTTATTCTCCAGGATGTCTTTTAAATCCTCAATAGTGTTCATGAGGTCATCATACTCAGAGCGCAATTTATCTTGCTCCAATCCAGTTAATTGACGCAATCGCATTTCCACAATAGCCTTTGCCTGAATCTCAGAAAGTTCAAATGTGGCGATAAGTTTTTGACGAGCTTCGTCTGCGTTAGCAGAAGCTTTTATTAAGGCAATTACTTCATCTATATTGTCTGAAGCAATAATAAGTCCCTGTAAAATATGTGCACGTTCCTCTGCCTTTCTTAGTAAGTATTGTGTACGTCTTACCACAACTTCATGACGATGCTCTACAAAATGATGAATCATATCTTTTAGATTCAACATTTGTGGACGTCCTTTAACTAAAGCAATGTTGTTGACACTAAACGAAGATTGTAATGCCGTGTATTTATACAACATATTAAGGACTATGTTCGGAATAGCGTCTCGCTTAAGTATGTAAACGATTCGCATTCCGTTTCGGTCAGACTCGTCACGGATATTAGAAATCCCTTCAATTTTTTTATCGTTTACAAGTTCAGCGGTTTTTTTGATCATATCCGCCTTATTGACCTGATATGGAATTTCGGTTACAATAATACACTCTCTGCCATTTACTTCTTCTATTTCGGCTTTTGCGCGCACCACTACACGGCCGCGTCCTGTATGAAACGCTTCTTTAACACCTTCATATCCGTAAATAACACCTCCCGTAGGGAAGTCTGGTGCTTTAATGAATTCCATTAAACCATCAACATCAATAGCCGAATTTTCGATGTAAGCAACTGTTCCATCAACTACTTCAGATAGGTTGTGTGGAGGCATGTTCGTAGCCATACCCACCGCAATTCCAGATGCACCATTGATAAGTAAGTTTGGGACTCGAGTGGGAAGAACTGTTGGTTCTTTTAAAGTGTCATCAAAATTAAGCTGATGGTCAACAGTGTCTTTTTCAATATCTGCCATCATATCTTCCGATATTTTTTGAAGTCGCGCTTCTGTGTATCGCATAGCAGCAGGACTGTCACCATCAACAGATCCAAAGTTTCCTTGGCCATCCACCATCATGTAGCGTAAACTCCATGATTGTGCCATTCGAACCATAGTATCGTAAACCGAAGTGTCTCCGTGTGGATGATACTTACCCAAAACTTCACCAACAATACGAGCAGATTTTTTATAAGATGAGTTGGCTCTAACACCCAATTCATGCATACCAAAAAGGACGCGGCGGTGTACAGGTTTTAGGCCATCTCTAACATCTGGCAGGGCACGTGACACAATGACCGACATGGAATAGTCGATATATGCCGACTTCATTTCGTCCTCTATGTTGATTGGAATCAACTTATCTTCTGTTGACATTTAATATTAATTTAATGATATGACAGTATTGCTAAAATACATATTCAACGAATGAATAATTGCAATTTTTAGGCCGTTTTTCATGTGACTTATTAACATTCTTGCGGTTTTGTGTCAAGTTGAAAATTTGTCAGAAATAATTTGTAATTGTTTAATTTTTTTTGTCTATTCGTTAGAGTACTTTTAATGTTTGGTTCAATTTTTGACCAACATAAATAAAAAACTATGGACGATAATTTTTCACCCCGCGTTAAAGACGTCATTTCGTACAGCAAGGAAGAGGCATTGCGCCTAGGCCATGACTTCATTGGTACCGAGCATCTTATGCTGGGTTTGCTTCGTGATGGAAACGGAAAAGCCATATCCATACTTAAAGCATTGGAAATCGATTTGGATTACTTACGCCGTAAAATTGAAATTTTAACTCCTGCCAATCCAACTAACGTCCAAGAGTCGCAACACAAAACGAACTTGCACCTTACACGACAAGCTGAGCGTGCGTTAAAGACCACATTTTTAGAAGCAAAATTATTTCAAAGCACTTCTATAAACACCGCGCATTTATTGTTATGTATTTTACGAAATGAAAATGATCCTACTACAAAGGTTTTACACAAACTTCAGGTAGATTATGAAACAGTTAAAGATCAGTTTAAATACATGTCGGTAGATTCTGACGATGACTATATTGATATGCCTTCTGCTGATGCATTTCCTGAAGACCCCTCAGAGGAAGAAAACAGAGGGCAAAGTTCAGCATATTCTACTTCCTCAGATGATAAGAAATCAAAAAAATCAAGCACCCCTGTGTTAGATAATTTTGGTCGAGATTTAACTAAAGTTGCTTTAGAGGGAAATATGGATCCTGTCATCGGCAGAGAAAAAGAAATTGAGCGTGTATCGCAGATACTGAGTCGCAGAAAAAAGAATAATCCTTTGCTTATTGGTGAACCTGGTGTAGGTAAATCTGCCATTGCGGAAGGGTTGGCGCTGCGTATTATTGAAAAGAAAGTTTCCAGAGTACTCTATAACAAACGTGTCGTTACGTTAGATTTAGCCTCACTTGTTGCGGGAACAAAATATCGGGGTCAGTTTGAAGAGCGCATGAAAGCCGTAATGAACGAGCTTGAAAAAAACACAAACATCATTTTATTTATTGATGAAATCCATACCATTGTTGGAGCTGGAGGAGCAACAGGAAGCCTTGATGCCTCAAATATGTTTAAACCTGCATTGGCACGTGGTGAAATTCAATGCATTGGAGCTACAACATTAGACGAATACCGTCAAAATATTGAAAAAGATGGTGCCCTTGAACGGCGTTTCCAAAAAGTAGTGGTTGAACCCACATCAGTGAAAGAAACCATCGAAATCCTTCAAAACATAAAAGACAAGTACGAAGCGCATCACAATGTAAACTACACCGATGCTGCAATCGAAGCTTGTGTGCGCCTCTCAGACAGGTATATGACAGATCGTTTTTTACCAGATAAAGCTATAGATGCTTTAGATGAAGCCGGCTCAAGAGTACATATCACCAACATGGAGGTTCCTGAAAAAATTGTTTCCATTGAGGAAGAGTTAGAGCGTGTTCGTGAACTAAAAAATACTGTTGTCAAACGCCAAAAATATGAGGAAGCCGCAAAATTACGCGATGACGAAAAGAAATTAGAAAAAGAGTTGTTGCTGGCACAAGAAGATTGGCAAGAAGAACAACGTCAAAACAGAGAAACCGTTACTGATGAACACATCGCCGATGTGGTTTCTATGATGACCGGAATTCCAGTGCAACGCGTTGGGGATGGTGAAAGTGACCGTTTATCAAAACTCAATGAGCTTATTCAAGGTAAGGTCATTGGACAAGAAAATGCCGTTGAAAAAGTAGCAAAAGCCATTCAGCGAAACCGCACAGGTCTAAAAAACCCGAACAAACCCATTGGTTCTTTTATTTTTTTAGGGCAAACAGGTGTTGGAAAAACACAGCTTGCCAAAGTATTGGCGCATGAACTTTTTGATTCTGAAGCATCACTTATTCGAATTGACATGAGCGAATACATGGAAAAATTTTCCATCTCTAGGTTGATTGGAGCACCTCCAGGATATGTTGGGTATGAAGAAGGCGGACAGCTTAGCGAAAAAGTACGCCGTAAGCCCTACTCAGTCGTTTTACTAGACGAAATTGAAAAAGCGCATCCAGACGTGTTCAACATGTTGTTGCAAGTCTTAGACGATGGTTATTTGACTGACTCGCTAGGAAGACGCGTTGACTTTAAGAACACCATCATCATCATGACCTCCAATGTTGGTGCGCGTCAAGTAAAAGATTTTGGGTTGGGCGTTGGTTTTGGTACTGCTGCACAAAAATCACAAGAAGACAAAAATATTCAAGGCGTGATTCAAAGCGCATTAAAGAAAACATTCTCTCCCGAATTCTTAAACCGTATTGATGATGTTGTCATCTTTAACACCTTGGAAAAAGACGATTTAGCTAAAATTATTTCGCTTGAATTAGCCACATTAAAAGGTAGAGTAAAAGAATTAGGCTATACATTGGAATTAACCGATAACGCTGTTAGTTTCTTGATTGACAAAGGATATGACAAACAATATGGTGCTCGCCCACTTGCGCGTGCTATTCAACGTTATGTAGAGGATAAACTCGCTGGGGAAATCATAAATAACTCATTGACCAACGGGGCTAAAGTCACCTTTGATTGGGACAAAAAAGCTGAAGAATTATCGCTTAAGGTTAAGGAAGCTAAGAAATCCTCATAATCTTAACCTTTTGTTTTTGTTCTCGTAGCCTTTAATTTAAAGTTTTTGTGATTATTTGCGCATTAATTTTTAGCAATGAAAACAGTTATTGGCTCTGAAGAGTGGGTTTCGTTAACTGAACTAAATATTCCATACGTAAAAGCTCGTATAGATAGTGGTGCAAAAACCTCTAGCCTGCATGCAATTAATATACAACCTTTCCAAAAAGACAACGAAACCTGGGTCAATTTTGATGTGTTTCCTATACAAAATGACGGCAAACGCAAAATCAGCTGTAAGGCACTTGTGATTGACAAGCGTGTAGTAAAAAGTTCTAGCGGAAACAGAGAGCTTCGTTATGTAGTACGTACCGTAATAAGTCTTAATGATGAAGCCTGGGATGTCGAACTAACCCTTACAAACCGTGACTCCATGGGTTACCGCATGCTTTTAGGTCGTGAGGCCATGATGGGGCGTATTATTGTTGATCCCTCTGAGAGCTTTTTAGCTGGTAATGTTGAAGACGAAATCATTTTCAAATCCTACCAACAATTTAAAAAACCCAATGAAGGATTGCGAATTGGACTTTTGGCATCAAATCAAAACTTATACAGCAACAGACGAATTATGGAAGCTGCGGAGCAACGGGGCCATGAAGTTGAATTTTACAATATTCGCCAGTGTTTTATGAAGCTCGATGCCACCACGCCGCAAATTCATTACAGAGGAGGAAAAGCAATTGAGCTTCTAGATGCAGTTATCCCTCGTATTCGTCCAACGCAAACATTTTATGCCTGTGCCCTACTTCGCCTTTTTGAAAGTTTGGGCGTATTTTGTCTAAATAATTCAGACTCCATTATACAATCTAGAGATAAACTTTTTTCGCTACAACTACTTTTGAAACAAGGGGTTCAAATCCCAACAACAGGGTTTGCAAGTTCGCCTTTAGACACAAATGATTTGATCGAAATGGTAGGCGGCTCACCTCTAATTGTAAAATTATTGGAAGGAACGCAAGGAAAAGGAGTTGTATTGGCAGAAACTAAAAAAGCGGCGGAAAGTGTAATCAATGCTTTTAAAAGCTTGAATGCTAACATATTAGTTCAAGAATTTATTAAAGAAGCAGACGGAAAAGACCTTCGCTGTTTTGTCATTGACGGAAAGGTAGTTGCAGCAATGCAACGCACTGCACCTCCTGGTGAGTTTCGAGCAAATGTACACCTCGGCGGCACTACTTCCATTATACGTGCAACTGCAGAAGAACGCAAACTTGCCATAAAAGCCACTAAAGCAATGGGATTGCGCGTTGCTGGTGTGGATATTATTCGCTCTGCATCAGGACCATTGGTACTAGAAGTAAACTCTTCTCCAGGACTAGAAGGTATAGAGGCAGCAACACAAAAAGACATCGCCCAAATGATGATAAAATCGATCGAAAAACGATGTAATTACATACCAAAAGGTATCTAATGCGCACGTAAACTTAAATCGATTATGGGTGCCGAGTGAGTAATGTATCCCAATGAAATAAAATCAACACCTGTTTCTGCATACAAAATGCAATTTTCAGGCGTGATATTTCCAGACGCTTCTGTTGGAAGTTCTTTGTCAATAAGTGCAACAGCTTCAGACAATGCTGTTGGCGACATATTATCCAACAACAAACGACCAATCCACCTATGCTGCAAGCAAATGGAAACGTCTTCTAAATTGCGTGTTTCCACAATTACAGGAATAGAAACGGACAAGCTATCCAAATACGCTTTGGTTTTATTTAAGGCTTGAGCTAATCCGCCACAAAAATCAATATGGTTGTCTTTTAGCATAATAGCGTCATACAAGCCCATGCGATGATTCACACCGCCACCAATTTGCACCGCCCATTTTTCAGCAATTCTAAAATTTGGTGTTGTTTTTCGGGTATCCAAAACCTTGCATTTAGTATGCGAAATCGACTGCTGAATTCCTTGCGTAACAGTTGCAATACCGCTCATACGTTGCAGTGCATTGAGTAAAATTCGTTCTAAAGACAAGATGCTTTGCGTATCGCCCTCTAGAGTTAAAAGCGTTTCACCTGCTGAAAATAAAGCGCCATCATTAACTAAAGTTTTAAGTTTCACATTTGGCGCGTGATGTTTAAGTACCAAATTACAAAAATCTACTCCTGCTAAAACACCACTTCCTTTTGCAATCAGCCTTGCCTTAGATTGATGCGTTGGCGGAAAAATAGCTTTGGTTGTATGATCACCAGCCAAGCTTAAATCTTCATCTATTGCTTGCTCTATGCAATGCAACAGTGCTTTTTGGTATGTTGTAGAAAATGATTTAGACATAATCTTCGTTAAAATATACCCCGTTATTTGTGGGGTATTTCTGTGATTGCTTAATGATCAAATAGGCAACGCTCACCAAATTTCGCAAAGTTGTTAACTGTGGTGTAAGTTTGTTTTGTTGGTATAATTCCTTTGTAGCCACATATACTTTATGTAATTCTTTCTCTGCCTTCTGCAAGCTTTCTCCAGATTTGATAATCCCTACATAGGTGCTCATAATGTGCTGCAATGTGGTGCGTAGCTCACGAATTTGAATTGTTTTTTGATTGGATATATCTTCCGTACCAGACCAGTTAGGAATGCTCTCAAAAAAAGAAACTGGCAATAATTCACTGGAAAGTCTAATTGCTGAATGCGTTGCAGCTCGCGATGCAAACACCAACGCTTCCAATAAAGAATTTGATGCCAAACGGTTAGCGCCATGTAAACCTGTATGGCTACATTCTCCGATGGCGTAGAGGCCGTTTAAATTACTTTGTCCGTGTTGATCAACGTCAATTCCGCCGCAGATGTAATGCGCAGCTGGAAGCACTGGAATAAAATCTTTGGTGATATCAATACCTGCGTTTTGACAACTTTTCAAAATGGTAGGAAATTCTTGCTCAAGTATTTTTGTATCAATGTGAGTGGCATCAAGATAGACATGTGGCTGTTTGCCTTTTTTCATCTCGGAATGAATGGCGCGTGATACGATATCGCGTGGAGCTAAATCTTTTCGATTATCGTATTTTAACATAAAAGCTTCGCCATTAAAATTTCGAAGTATAGCACCAGCACCGCGAATGGCTTCCGATATGAGAAAAGTGTTTCCACCAATCTTAGGAAACAATGCCGTAGGATGAAATTGTACAAAATGTAGGTTTTCTACATGTACTTTTGCCCTGTAAGCCGCACCCAATCCATCTCCAGTGGCAGCTGTTGGGTTGGTGGTGTGTGCATACACCTGGCCTGCACCACCAGTGGAAAGTACCGTAAGTTGTGCTGTGATTTTCACAATCTCCTCATCTTTTTTTGAAATAACATATGCGCCATAACAACCTCCTTGCTTTGTATTGGGAATGTGATGATCGGTAATTAGATCAACTAATGAGTGATTTTCAAAGAATGTAATGTTTTGAAATGATCGTGCTTTAGCTATGAGGGCATTTTGAATCTGCAACCCTGATTGATCTTTATGGTGCACGATCCGTTTTGCAGAATGACCGCCTTCTTTGCCCAAATGTAGTTTGGTTCCTTTTGTATCAAATTGAGCACCCCACTCCATCAATTCTTTCACACACTTTGGCCCCTCTCTAACTACAAAATCAACCACTTTTTTGTTTGATGTATTTCCACTAGCTTTCATGGTATCCTGAACATGATCTTCGTAGGAATCTAAAAAAAAGTTGGAAACAACTGCAATACCACCTTGCGCATACTTGGTATTACTTTCAAGCAAATCACGCTTTGAAATCATGCAAATTTTAATGTCAGAGTTTGTTTCAGCAAGTCGAACGGCATAGCTTAAGCCTGCAATTCCAGTTCCAACAACCAATACATCTGCGTGCATATTACGAAAGTTCTAACATGCGATCTATAGGTGCTTTAGCTGCTTGCATAAGGGCATCATCTATTTCAATTTCAGGTGATTCATGTACCATACATAAATACAACTTTTCTAGAGTATTTAGCTTCATAAAAGCACATTCGCTACAAGCGCAAGTATCGTCTGAAACAGGAGCCGGAATAAAGGTTTTTTCAGGTGCGCGTTTTTTCATTTCGTATAAAATACCAGCTTCAGTAGCCACAATAAAAGTTTGCGCTTTGTCTTGCTGTACAAAATTTAACAGTCCAGATGTGCTTCCAATGTAGTGTGCAATATCAAGTACTTGGGACTCACTTTCAGGGTGGGCAATAAACTTTGCATCGGGATGTTGTTGTGCCAACGTAACAATTTTATCAAACGAAAACGCTTCGTGCACAATGCAGGAACCGTCCCATAAAATCATATCTCTTCCTGTTTCTTTAATTAAGTAGCGTCCTAAATTTTTATCAGGAGCAAAAATAATCTGCTGATTTTTTGGAATGCTTTCAATGATTTTTACCGCATTACTTGAAGTACAAACAATATCGCTAAGCGCCTTTATTTCGGCAGAGCAATTGATATATGTTACCACAATTGCATCGGGATGTTGTGCCTTAAATACAGCAAAATCTACTGGCGGACAAGAATCAGCCAATGAACAGCCCGCTTTTAAATCAGGCAGCAATACTTTTTTGGTTGGGTTGATGATTTTTGCAGTTTCTGCCATAAAGTGGACGCCGGCAAAAACAATCACATCTGCATCTACGGTCGCTGCGGCTTTGGCCAAATAAAGACTGTCACCCAAAAAGTCAGCCAAATCTTGAATGGCATCTTCTTGATAATAATGAGCCAAAATCACAGCATTTTTTTCTTTCTTTAGACGCATAATCTCATCAACAAGATTGATGTTATTTGGAACGGGAACATCAACGAAACCTTTTTGAGAAAGTACAGCTGTGTATGATTGCGGCATAAT
This sequence comes from Bacteroidota bacterium, assembly GCA_949487855.1. Classification (GTDB taxonomy): domain Bacteria; phylum Bacteroidota; class Bacteroidia; order Flavobacteriales; family Flavobacteriaceae; genus UBA7446. The sequence goes on along the minus strand of CATAMV010000078.1, from coordinate 17,568 downwards.
AGAAGTAAATCTTTTTTCAAATTTCGTAAAAAGGACGCAATTTCCCTAACAATGTGTTTTTTATTCTGTTTTGGTGTCAAATATTGCCTGTGGAATATATTATTACAAACAAAAAAATTAGAAACACTCTTAATTGGATTTATTCGGTTATTTTTGTATCGTTTTTTCTGAATCAAGTTAAATGATAATATTAAAGTTTGGTGGCTCATCAGTTGCAAGTGCAACTCAAATACGTCAAGTGTTGAACATATTGGCAAAACAAGACAAACCGATGGCTGTGGTCGTTTCTGCCCTTGGTGGCGTTACAGACAGCTTACACGCATTGGGAACACTGGCCTCTGAGGGGGACACGGCATATACAGAGCAACTCAAAGAAATTGAATTACGACATATTAATTTGGTGCAGGAACTTATTCCTGTGGCAAAGCAGAGCGCCGTTTTAAGCAGTACCAAACAAATGCTTAATCAGCTCGAAACAATTCTCGACGGTGTTTACATGATTCGTGAATTGTCTCCAAAAACCAAAGACACGCTGTTTAGCTTTGGCGAACTACTATCGCATACCATTATTGCACATGCGGCTAAAGCCGCTGGACTTGATGCCATCGCGAAAAATGCACAAGAACTTATTGTTACCAAACAATCCTTGAGCAGAACACTTGTAGATTACGCCATTACGAACAAAAAAATCTCTGCATTTTTTAAGAGTAATAAACATAAAGTTGTCATCCTTCCTGGGTTTGTAGCAAAAGACGCCAACGGTGTAGTTACCACACTTGGGCGTGGTGGTTCTGATTTGACAGCATCTATTGTTGCATGTGCTGTACAAGCAGCTTATTTGGAAATTTGGACAGATGTGAGTGGTATGTACACTGCACATCCAGCAATTGTGAAACAAGCAAAAGCGATTCCAGAAATTTCGTATCAAGAAGCCATGGAGCTTTCGCACTTTGGCGCGAAAGTTATTTATCCACCTACGCTACAACCAATAACTGAAAAGAAAATTTCGGTTTACATCAAAAACACTTTTAAGCCCGAAGATGCAGGTACCTTAATTACGCATACCACAGAAGCAGATAGTGTTGTTCGCGGCATCAGCCATATTAACAATATCGCATTACTCACCCTTGAAGGTAGCGGCATGATTGGTGTTCCAGGCTATTCGCAAAAATTACTAACCGTACTTGCGCAACATCACATTAACGTTATTATGATTACGCAGGCCTCATCGGAGCATTCAATTTGTTTGGGAATAGAAGCAGCTGAAGCCGACTTTGCTCAACAAACCATTGACGACGCATTTGCATTGGATATTGAAACCAATAAAATCAATCCTATCCGGGTAGAAAAAAACTTATCTATTGTAGCGCTTGTAGGTGAGAACATGAAAAACCACCAAGGCATTAGTGGTAATATGTTTCGCGCATTAGGGAACAACAACGTGAATGTCAAAGCAATTGCACAAGGAGCCTCTGAAAAAAACATTACCGCAGTAATTAATAGTAGCGATATTAAAAAAGCACTAAACACCTTACACGAAGCTTTTTTTGAAGCACAAATTAAAAAAATGCACCTTTACGTTACAGGAATTGGAAATGTAGGAAGCAAATTCTTGGAGCAAATACAGCAACAACGTGAATTTCTAAAAGAACATTTTAAGCTTAACCTAAGCGTAGTAGGTATTTCCAATTCCCGTAAAATGTACTTTGACTCAAGCGGTATTGACTTGAGTAATTGGCAAAACCTTTTAGAAGAAGGTGAAACGGCCAATAAAGAATTGTTTTTTGAAAAGACCAAAGAATCTAACATGCGGAATTCCATTTTTGTAGATAATACAGCAAATGCTTCAATAGCAGGGACATACGCAAAATATCTGGAAAACAATATTGGGGTTGTTACCTGTAACAAAATTGCATGTGCCGATGAATTTGAACATTATCAGAATCTTAAACGGTTATCGCGGAAATACAACGCGCCATTCTTATTTGAAACCAATGTTGGTGCAGGTTTACCCATAATTGATACACTTAATCACCTAATTGCATCTGGAGACCGTGTGAAAAGTATTCAGGCGGTGCTCTCAGGAAGTTTAAATTTTGTGTTTAATTCTTTTAATGATACCACCACCTTCCGTGAAGTGGTTGAAAGTGCCATGGAAGAAGGCTACACCGAACCAGATCCGAAAATTGATTTAAGTGGCATCGATGTAGCGCGCAAAATATTAATTTTAGCGCGGGAAAGTGGAAACGTTCTTGAACTCTCTGATATTGAGAACAAATCATTTTTACCAAAAGTCTGTTTAGATACAAAAACAAATGAAGACTTCCTCAACAGCATAGATGCACATCAAGCGCATTTTGCAGCATTATACGAATCTGCCAAGAAGGAAAATGCACGTTTAAAATATGTAGCCACATTCGAAAATGGAAAAGCCTCTGTTGGATTACAACAAATTCCAGAAGGACATGATTTTTATAATTTAGAAGGCAGCGACAACATTGTGCTATTCTATACAGACCGATACGCACAACAACCGTTGATTGTAAAAGGTGCAGGGGCGGGAGCAGCAGTTACCGCATCAGGAATTTTCGCAGATATTATACGCATTGGAAAAAGTTAATTTTAAAGGAGTTAAACTCTTTGCTCCAGCAAGTATTGCCAACATTTCGTGTGGCTTTGATGTTTTAGGGCTTTGCCTTGAAAACATCGGGGATATTATGGAAATACGCCGAAGCGAAAAGGCGGGTATTCAAATCAAATCTATTATTGGGCAAGATTTACCCTTAGAGGCAGAAAATAATGTTGCTGGTGTGGCTGGCCTTGCGCTTTTAGAAGCGCACAATCCGCAACTTGGTTTTGAAATTATCATTGAAAAGAACATCAAACCGGGAAGTGGTATTGGCAGTTCAGCCGCAAGTGCCGCTGGTACAGTCGCAGGTATAAACTACTTACTCGGAAACCCGTTTACACCAACAGAATTAGTGCCTTTTGCGATGGAAGGAGAACGTTTAGCTTGCGGTAGTGCACACGCCGATAATGTAGCCCCTGCCCTTCTTGGCGGCTTTACGTTAGTGCGCAATACCAACCCGTTAGACGTGTGTAAACTTCCAACACCATTAGAACTTGCTGCAACTGTAATTCATCCAAAAATTGAAGTGAAAACAGCAGATGCGCGAGCTGTACTCAAAAAACGTGTTTCTCTCGAAAAAGCAATCAATCAGTGGGCAAATGTGGGGGCACTTGTTTCAAGCCTATACGAAGAGGATTACGAATTACTCAGTCGCTCATTAGTGGACGAAATTGTTGAGCCTTCACGCTCCATACTTATTCCACAATTTGCGGAGTTAAAAACTGCCTGTGAGAGAACAGGTGCGCTGGGATCTGGAATTTCGGGATCAGGCCCATCTGTATTTGCACTTTCAAGAGGAATGACAACAGCACACAAAGTGGCACAAGCCATGCAACAGGTATATGAAAAAACAGACATTCCGTTTGAAATTCACGTGAGTCCTGTAAAACAAAGTGGCGTTAGCTTTTTAGAAGATATTACATGAAATATTACAGCCTAACCAACAACTCCAATACCGCAACTTTCGATGAAGCCGTGATTCGTGGGCTTGCCCCGGATAGAGGTCTTTATTTTCCTGCGAAAACAGAAAGACTTTCAGAAGACTTTTTAAAGGACTTAGAAAACAAAACACCTGTAGAGGTTGGTGTTGAAGTGATGCGCCCGTTTGTGGGTGGAACCATTCCAGAAGAACGTCTTAAAAAAATTGTAGAAGACACCTTGTGTTTTGATTTTCCACTTGTGCCTATACACAAAGGGATTGACACACTCGAACTTTTTCATGGACCTACCATGGCGTTTAAAGATGTTGGCGCGCGTTTTATGGCACGCTGCATTGGATATTTTAACGAACAGAATCCTAAAAAAGTTACTGTTTTAGTAGCCACTTCTGGGGATACAGGTGGAGCGGTTGCGTCTGGCTTTTTGGGCATTGAAGGTACCGAGGTGATTATTCTTTATCCAAAAGGAAAAGTGAGTGATATTCAAGAATTACAACTCACAACAAATGGCAATAACATCAAAGCGGTTGAAGTAGATGGTGTTTTTGATGATTGTCAAGAAATGGTCAAAACAGCCTTTTTAGATGAAGATTTGAATAACGCATACAACCTAACATCTGCAAATTCGATTAATGTTGCGCGTTGGTTACCACAATCACTTTATTTTTTCTTTGCCTACCAACAGATAAAAAAACGACGAATTGATAACGATTTGGTTTTCTCTGTACCAAGTGGAAACTTTGGAAACATATGCGCAGGAATTGTTGCCAACATATTGGGGTTACCGGTACATCATTTTGTAGCCAGTACAAATGTCAACGATACGGTGCCTCGCTATTTGCAAACACAACAATACAATCCAAATCCATCCAAACAAACCATTTCCAATGCCATGGATGTGGGGAATCCTTCAAACTTTATTCGTATTCAATCTTTGTATGGCAATGATTTTGATGCGCTTAAGCAACAGTTTTCATCCTATGCTTTTGATGATAATCAAACGCAGGTTGCGCTAAAAGCCTTGTACAACGACCACAACTACGTTGCAGATCCTCACGGTGCAGTGGGATATTTGGGGCTGCAAAAATACATGCAAGAAAATCCAAATATGCATGGTGTATTTTTAGAAACAGCACATGCCATAAAGTTCCGCGATACCGTAGAGGAAAGTTTGAAAATCACACTGGATATTCCTGAACAAATCCAACACATTCTAGATAAAACGCCTAAGAAAACAGCACTGAAGGATTACGATGCCTTTAAGGATTATTTACTCCAACGTACTTAAGTCAGGAAGTAAAAAATCATCCAAAACACTTGGCTGCTGCATCATGGCTTCAATGTCGGTTGCCGTTCGAGGTGCGTAAACAGAAAGGTTTACAGGACCATTATCTGTAATCAAAATATCGTCTTCAATGCGCACCGCTATTCCCCACCATTTTGGGTCGCAGGGACTGTTCTCAGGAATGTAGATTCCGGGTTCTACTGTAATAAGCGTATTGTGTCTAAAGGGTGCATAAGTTCCCGCATCATGAACGTCTAAGCCCAAATAATGCGACGTACCATGTGGAAAATAACGACGGACTTCACTTGCATCACTAATAATTCCCAATGCTTTTAATCCTTTTTCAATAATTCCCAAAGCTGCCATATGCGGCGCGCGTATGCTTGCGCCAACTACAGATGCTGAGATACCTGCTTCTTGCGCTTTATATACGATATTGTAAATAGCACGTTGTTCTGTTGAAAAAGTCCCATCTGCAGGTATAGTTCGGGTGACATCGGCGGTGTAATTGTGATACTCTGCGCCCAAATCCATCAGTACCAAATCAGAGGCTACACGTGGTTTATCATTTGTTATGTAGTGCAGCACACAACCGTTATGACCACCACCAACGATAGAAGGGTACCCTTCGTATTCAGCACCGTATTTTTTAAACACAAACTCGTGAATGCCTTGAATTTCACGTTCCGACATATCGGGGTGCATGGCTTTCATCACTTCCACCTGCCCCACTGCAGAAATATAAATCGCTTTTTTAAGTAATGCTACTTCTTCAGGTTGTTTGATTTCACGTAAATCATCCATGATTATACCCAACGTTTCCACATCCAAATTAGTCAATCGCATTTGCATTTGTTGCTTTAACTCAGTGCGTTGTTTTTCGTTAATGGCTTTCTTGTATTGCAACAAAAGTGCATCTTTTGCCAAATTTGCATCACTTCTAAGCGACCTGTCCAATACCTGCGCTACGTTAGCAGAACTTTTTGCGTCAGAGGTCGTTATATAACGATAAAGCGATGTGCGACTTGCCGAAAAGTCTTGTGGAAAATTGGCTTTTATTTTAAACGTTTTTATAAGCGAATACAAATCTGCATCATTGGAAGCATCATCACGTACATCATTTTCAAAGTCAAAAAATAGCAACCTATCAAACTGGTCAAATTGTGTTTTGAACGAAGCAAAATCTGTATTAAAATACACATCTTTAAATCCTAATTTCTCTTTTGCGCCTTTTACTCCAAGTCGATAACCGTCCCATTGCTCGCGTAAGGGATCACGTTCTTGTGCAAATAATATCTCATTCGTTTGATCACCATCAATATCTTGCAATTCTTTGAAAATCAATAAAATAGCATGGGGTTCTTTAAGGCCTGTGAGGTAATAAAAATTTGGATCTTGGTGGTAATGAAAATCTACATCGTTTGCCCTGTTTCTGATGGGATTGGCAAAAAAAACAGCAATACTATTGGGTGGCATTTGCGCACGAACTGCTGCTCTGCGCTCAGCGTGAAATTCCGGAGTAAGGTAGTCTGTAGGTAATTCTTGAGCGCTTAGCGAAATAGCTACAAAACATGTGAATAAAATGAAGCGTAACATAATCATCTTTTTGGCTAAAGTAATTAAAACTATGCTACTTTTGAGGGTATGAATAAGTTGGTACTACATACACAACATACCGCACTAGGCGCAAAAATGGGTGCGTTCGCAGGGTTTGATATGCCGCTTACCTACAGCGGGGTAAAAGCAGAACACCTGTGTGTGCGCGAGCATGTGGGCGTTTTTGATGTGTCGCACATGGGCGAATTTATGGTTACCGGTGACACAGCACTTGAATTGCTTCAATACTCCACAAGCAATAACGTGGCAGCATTAGCGGTTGGCGAAGCCCAGTACGGCTATATGCCGAACGATACAGGTGGCGTGGTGGATGATTTGCTTATTTACCGATTGGAAGAAAAACGGTATATGCTCGTGGTCAATGCCAGTAATATAGCTAAAGACTGGCAATGGCTTAGTGAACAAAACAAAGCCTTTGGCGCAACGCTAACAAACGCTTCTGCTGATTATGCGCTTTTGGCCGTACAAGGACCAAAAGCACATTCGTTGATGCGTGCACTGTCTGGAATTGATACGGCTGCGCAGAAAGGATTTAACGTTGTGCAAACCACCGTAGCAGGTGTTGCTGATGTTTTGGTTGCCACTACTGGCTATACGGGAGCAGGTGGTGTGGAACTTTATATTCCATCGGCACAAGCCACTCAAGTATGGGAAGCCCTTTTAGCATCAGGTGAGACCTATAACATTCAACCCATTGGATTGGCGGCAAGAGATACGCTGCGTTTAGAAATGGGCTATTGCCTGTATGGGCATGAACTCTCCGACACCACCTCACCCATTGCGGCGCGATTGACGTGGTGCACGCATTTTGACAAAAGTTTTGTTGGAGAAGATTACATCAAAAAAGATAAAACTGAGGGCACGGCACAGCTTCGTGTAGGCTTTACCATGATAGACCGAGGCATTCCACGGCAAGGATATGAACTGGTTGATGTAAATGGAAATACCATTGGCGAAGTGACTTCTGGAACGTCTTCGCCTTCATTAGTTGTGGGAATTGGTATGGGCTATATCAAAAAAGATTTTGCCAAAATTAACACTGAAATTTTTGTGCGTATCCGTGATAAAAACATCAAAGCACGTGTCACAAGACTTCCATTTGTGCTATGATACGGGTGCTCATTGTTGGAGGAAGTGGATTTTTAGGGCGTGCTCTTTTTAAGGAGCTGCACCCTTATATGGATGTCTATGCTACTTACAACAGCCAAGAACGCTACGCCAAAAACAAACGCTATTTTTCATATGACATCAACGAGGACTCCCCTACCGAATTGCTGCGTTTTATAAAACCAAACGTAATTCTTTCAACCCTTCGTGGGGATGCGCATGCACAGTTTGTAGCACATGACATGCTTGTTGATTACGCTACGCAACACGGCACAAGACTGGTGCTGTTATCCTCGGCAAATGTGTTTGATAGTTTTCGACATTATCCAAGCTATGAGCACGATAAAACTCTCTCAGAAAGTGCATTTGGAAAACTCAAAATCAATCTTGAGAACAAGCTGATGCGTATGCCTGCATTTAGTTGGACCATTGCAAGATTGCCCATGGTATTTGGTGCAAATTCACCTAGATTACAGGAACTAAAAAACGCCATACACAAACAAGAGGCGTATGAGATTTTTCCAAATTCTGTGATTAATGTAACCACTGATTATTTTGTAACGCAACAGTTGCATTATATCATAAACCGGAACCGTTGGGGTATTTTTCATTTGGGGAGTAAAGACTTGGTACACCACGATGCGTTTATAGACCAATTGGTACAAGGACTGCAACCTACCAAAAAACCTGTGTACAAACACGTTTATGCCAGTAATGTGGACCGCTACATTGCCGTATTACCCAAATACAACAACTTACCAAAGCACCTTAGTTATACGCACGAAGATGTGCTAAAAGAAACCCTAAAGACCCAAACACCAAATACAAAATGAGGGATCATGGAATGGTTTGGGGAATAGCCCTTTTATTGGCGTTGTTGTTGGGGTGGCTGGATTACGAAACTACTTCTTGGAAGGTGTTGCTGTGCAACAAAAGAAACCTTGTGGCCTTTTTAATTTACACGTTGCTATTTGCCGGGATAGGATACCTATTGCGTTGGGTTTTTAAAAATCGCATAACTTAATGCACATAAATGTTTAGCTTTGTCTAAACATTTTTTCTACATTTGTTAGCGCAACAGTTCCAAATCTGTTCTTATTAGATGACAAACCTACGACTCATACCTCATTTTCAGCAACGATTAGCAACTGTAAACGCAGAGGCTAACCAACTCCAAAAAGGAACAGATTTAAGATATATACAAGAATTGTTAGGGCATGGGAGCTCAAAGACAACTGAGATTTATACGCACGTAAGCAGAAAATCTCTTGCAAATATTAAAAGCCCATTGGATGAAATTGTAGCAAGTCAACGTATTGAAAATCAAAATATTAAGCTGAATAAAAACAAATAATATATAAAAGAAATAAACGCAATATGCGGATATATACAAGTTGGCATTAATTTGAACTGAATGAACCCTTTAGAATTTATTAAGCACATAAAAGATTTAGTTTTTGACAGTTCGACTTCTTGGGGAACTTTAATTGCTAAATTCATTAGTTTGCTTGAATTGTTGTTAATTATTGACATGTCTTTTAATTTCACCTATAACTTACATACTTCTAACAAACTTTCGCAACTTGAAAAAATAACATCGCTTAGAACTGAATATAAAACGGATTCTATAAAAATAGTTGAAATAAACAGAATCGAGAATGAGGTTTTTGACAAAGAACATTATTCAGAATTTTTGCCACGTATTTTGACTATAATCTCCCTTTAAAAAGAAATAAACGACCAAAAAATAAGCCACAACAACACCGAAACAACAACGACTATTAAACCCATAAAATCTCTATTTTGGATGGTGCTTTCATCAAATTATTTATTAGCCATAATGATACCTTTTGTGATTTTTCTACCACTTTATGATAAAAATTCAAGGAACGGAAACGGAATTGCTGGTTGGATCTCTGCGTTAGCAATATTTGGCGGAATAATCTCTTTAATAACTTGGATTTCATATCAAATACCTTTAATCTGGAATAATCCGATTTGGAATTACATTTTGAATTTCTTGATACATACATTGTTTTGGGTCTTAATTATTAAACTCGAAAACGACAAGAACAAAAAAACTAATGCCAACAATGTGTAAAAAACCATTAAAATGGCTTTTACACTCACCGTTCTCTGCAAGCTAAAACCCACCCCACAAACAGTACATTTGTTTTTTGCCGACACAAAAGCCAACGCTGAGAAAACCAAAAGAGCTTTCATTTCCCCACCACCACCTAGAAATAAAAATCATTACTACTTGATGCAAAAACAGAAAATTATTTTTACATTTGCTAATAATGAGTCAAATCATAATTTGATTAAATTGTAAAAATGGAAAGTTTCGGACACTACATAAAAACGGAAAGAGAAAGACGAGAATGGACACAAACTGAATTCGGTGCGAAAATCGGAATTAACACAAGTGCCATTAGTCGAATTGAAAACGGAAGTCAAAAATTCAGCAAATCAAAACTTAAAAAATTGGCAGAGTTATTTAAAACCGACTTACAGACCGTTACGGATTTATTTTTCGCAGACAAGTTTGCTCGAGAAGCTTTTAAATATAAATGTTCAGAATCCATTTTTACAGTAGCCAAAGACACTGCAAATTATTTAAGAAATACTAACTCAACACAAGGACAATTCAATTTTGACAATGAATAATAAACCAAAAGTAATAGACCTTTTTTGTGGTTGTGGTGGATTATCACAAGGTTTTATTGATGCAGGATATAATATAATTCTTGGCATCGATAAATGGCAAGACGCAATCGAAACTTTTAACTTTAATCATAAAAACTCTAATGGAATTGTAGCTGACTTATTAACATTAAGTCCAGAGACAGTATCAAAAAATGAAAAAATTGATAATGTAGACGTTATTATTGGTGGTCCGCCTTGCCAAGGTTTCTCAATTGCAGGAAAAAGAATAGTTGATGATGAAAGAAACCAATTGTACAAGTCTTTTTTACATTACGTAGAATTTTTCAAACCAAAAGCATTTTTAATGGAAAACGTTCCTAATATAATGTCGATTGGGAAAGGTGCTATTAAAGAGCAAATCATCATTGATTTTGAAAAAATTGGATATAAAATGTCAAACAAGATTTTATTAGCATCTGATTATGGTGTTCCTCAAAATAGAAAACGAGCATTCTTTGTTGGTTTAAGAGACGGTTCCTTATTTGATTTCCCTGAACCTACAACACCGGACAATAAAATCACATCCATGGAAGCTATTTCAGACTTACCTGAGCATACTTTAAAGGACGGTGAATCTTATTCCTCTGATTCAAAAAGCAACTACCAAAAACAAATACGTAATGGCAATAAAGTTGTTTTTAATCATCAAATCACAGAACATAAAAACAAGACAATAGAAATAATCGCAATGGTTCCAGATGGTGGTAATTATAAAAGTCTACCAAAAGAATTACACTCAACGAGAAAGGTTAACATTGCTTGGACTAGATTGAACAGCAATAGACCTAGTTTTACCATTGACACAGGTCATAATCATCATTTTCATTATGAATTCAATAGAGTACCTACAGCTCGAGAAAGTGCTAGACTACAATCTTTCCACGATGATTTTATTTTTAAGAAAGGTAAAACTAGTCAGTTAAAACAAATTGGTAATGCCGTTCCACCATTGCTAGCTAAAGAAATTGCAATTAAACTAAAAAAGCACCTTTAAAATGTATGATCCAGAAAATCAATATAGGTGCACAATAATTAGGGGCAAAGCACAAAAAGATTTAGATAACTTATTACCAAGTTATTCTAATTTCATTAACAAAATGTGCCCAACAGATAAAGAAAGTTTTAATGATATTTTCAATGACTATTTATCCGAAATATTTTACGATACTAAATACGAAGATTTATCGAGCAATAATCAAAAGACTATAAGAAATCACATAACTGAAATAGCGGGAAAACTATTTGGTTTATACTATTCTGAAGGTGATTTAATTTTGGAATCCGAATCCTGTTCTAAACTAGTAGAGGATAATGACCAACCAGCTTTTTTCAAGAACCTTTGCTTAAACTTCCAATTCCCAAATGGAACACAAAAAATTCAAACTATTCAAGAGAGAATTGACAACCAAATAAAATTCAAGCCCTTTCATTTTATATTGGCAATATTAAAATTGGCGAAAGTTAAAAAAGTTGTTCTCAATAAGGATGAAATATCATACTACGTCTTAAATTCTAAGGACGTATTACAGGGAGAAGTTTCACCTAATGAAGTTCTAGAAACAATTATTTCAAGAAGAGAAAAGGGAGATATCAGAAAACTTGAGGTCAGTTCATACAACACCCAACATATAAGAGAACAACTAAATTTACTTGAACTTTCTAACCTTATCAGAATTCAAGGCAATGATTTAATTCTAAATTCTCTTGAGCATATAGCTATTGAATTATTCATTAAAAAAGTCGATTCACCTTTAGCTTTTGACATTTACAGCTACAACTTATCCACAAAAGAAGAAAAGGACAAAATGTATGAAGATTGGTCTGAATATTTTGGGAAGGTAAATGTTTCAGATTACAATCTACTATCAACTTCAATTGAGGCATTGCAACAAAAGGAAGAGGACTTAGAACCTAAAAAAGATAAAAAGAAAGGTATAGACCATACTATATTAGGCGATGAAGGCGAAGAATATGTATTCAATATTGAAAAGGAAAGAGTTTCTGCCTTTAATCCAAGGTTCACTAATAAAGTAATAATGCTTGGTAAACAAAGAGGAATTGGATATGATATTTCATCTGTTGAAGCAAATGAAAATATCCAAGACCCAGAATTTGCAAGATTTATCGAAGTGAAGTCAACTAAAAGAACAACAGTTCCTTCTTTGGATGATAAAAGTTGGGTTGATACTATCAATTTAACCAGAAAAGAATGGGTTGCTGCTAAACAATATAAAACTGCATACAATATTTATAGAGTTTATTTTACGCCCAATGAAACAATAATTAGAAAAATCAACAATCCATTTGATAAAAGTGAGAAAGGTATTATTAGTGTATTGCCAACAATGTACAGAATGGATTTTTTCTCAAAATCAATTGACAAACAGTATTAAATTATGAGTAGATTAAAAGTAGCTTCGTTTTTCAGTGGTTGTGGTGGCTCAGATTTAGGTATAATTGGTGGTTTTGATTACTTAAACAAAAATTACCCGACTTTGCCGTTTGAAATAGTTTATGCAATTGACAATGACAAATATGCAGTTGAGACATATAATCAAAATTTCAAGCATCCTGCGGTTTTAGATGATATAAAAAACATAGATAAAAACACAATACCTAAATTTGACGTATTAATTGGAGGTTTTCCTTGTCAGTCCTTTAGCACAGTTAATCCAACAAAAGATACTAATGATGAGAGAGCAAACTTGTATAAAGAATTAGTCGAAATCGTCAATCTAAAAAAACCAGATTATTTTGTTTTAGAAAATGTTAAAGGTTTAACTACTCTTCAAAAAGGAGCAATCTTAAAAAGAGTGAAGAAAGACTTTACAGATGCAGGCTATAAAGTAAAACATAAACTACTGTTAGCTTCAAATTTTGGTATTCCTCAAAAAAGAGAAAGAGTGTTTATCATAGGCATAAAGGACGGAATTAAAACAGAATACAATTATCCAATTGAAACTCATTCAGAAAAAAATTGGGAGCCTCTAAAGTCCGTTATTGATTCTTTGATTTCGCCTGATGAAAAATTTTACTTTTCTGAAAGAGCTGTTCAAGGAATGAAAAATGCTAAAAACAATATGAAAAGAGGTTTGTATCAAGATTTAGAAAAGCCTTGCTTAACTATTACTTCTCATTTGGCGAAAACTAGTTTGAATTCTAGAGACCCGGTTCTTTTAGTCAATCCAGAGAAAGAGCTGTACAGAAGATTTACACCTAGAGAAGCTGCCAGAATTCAATCATTTCCTGACAGTTTTGAATTTCCAGTTAGTGATACTCAAGCCTACAGGCAAATAGGAAATGCAATTCCACCAGTTTTAATGTGGTATGTAATGAACTCTTTGAGTAAGTCTATTAGTCGTACTAAAAACCCAACGCATAAAGTCATACACATTAACAATTCACACAAGCCAGCGCTAAACCCAGAAATTCCTAAAGAGTATGCCTTTACCAACGCTCAGAACTAAAAATAAAAAAAGCCAGCGTACAACATTGTGTATAAGCAATAGCGGTTTTGGTGATAAAACGAAAGTTAAAATATAAAACAAAGGTCAATGCAAAACTGAAAAGTTAGTGAGTAGAAATCCGCTACTACTCATACACGAGACCGTTGTAAAACATTTGACCAAAAATGAGAATAGCATACAAAAAAAGAAATTTAAACATCAATTTAATTTTAGGGATAGTTTGGCTGATATTAGGATTATTGAACCTGAATTATAATGGAGAAAATAATTGGACTGACTATGGTTATTTAGTAATCGGAATTTTGTATTTGATTTTGTACTTCTATCAAAAACGGAATAAATATCTGACAATTGAAAACGGAATTTTAAAGATAAATGGCTCTTTTGGAAAGAAAATTAATCTGACTGAAATAAAACGAATCAAAAAATTCGCAGGAGATTATATCTTTACCAAAATAAGATATGGGACGAGCATTTGAATTTCGCAAAGCACGAAAAATGAAGCGTTGGTCGGCAATGGCAAAGACCTTTACACGCATCGGCAAGGATATTGTCATGGCGGTCAAAGAAGGCGGTCCCAGTCCAGAAAGCAATTCCCGTTTGCGTGCCGTCATTCAAAATGCGAAGTCGGCAAACATGCCCAAAGACAACATTGAGCGTGCCATAAAACGCGCTACCGACAAAGGCACCGAAAACTACAAAGAAGTCTTATTTGAAGGATATGCCCCACACGGTATTGCTGTTTTGGTAGAAACCGCTACGGATAATAACAACCGCACCGTTGCCAATATTCGCAGCTATTTTAACAAGTGTAACGGCAATTTGGGTACTTCGGGATCAGTGGAGTTTATGTTTGATCATACGTGTAATTTCCGTATTCCCAGCGAAGGATTAGACGCTGAAGAGTTAGAGTTGGAGTTTATTGATTTTGGCGTTGACGAAGTTTTTGTAGATGAAGACGGCATTTTACTATATGCCCCATTTGAAAATTTTGGTGCCATTCAGAAAGAGTTGGAAAATCGTGAAATCGAAATTCTATCTTCTGGATTTGAGCGTATTCCCACCACGACCACTACCCTATCTGGCGAAGCTGCTGAAGACGTCGAAAAACTTATTGAAAAAATTGAGGAAGACGACGACGTACAAAACGTCTATCATTCCATGGTATTAGCCGATTAGCGCCTTAGCGCGTTCCAAATCTTGTAGTGTATCAATCCCCACGCCAACAAAATCGGTGCGTAACATTTGCATCACTTTTCCCATTTCCAAATACCGAATGGCTTCTATTTTTTCTGCCATTTCTAAAGGGGTTGGAGCTTGCGCATAAAAATCAAGCAAAGCTGGTTTTCGAAACGCATAAATTCCCACATGGCGAAACGCTTGTCCTTCGGCACGCATAAACGGAATCGCTGAGCGCGAAAAATACAACGCCCTACCCTGCTGGTCAGTAACCACTTTTACTATATTTGGGTTTTCCAAATCGTGTTTGGAAGTAATGGGAATCATCAGCGATGCCAAATCAATGGTTTTGGCAGCGTCATTTTTAAACGCCTGAATCAAATCTGCAAGGGCTTTTTGAGCAATAAACGGCTCGTCGCCTTGCACATTAATCACCACATCTGCATCCATACCTTCAACGCATTCTGCTACGCGATTGCTGCCACAATCGTGATTTAAGATGCTCCTAAATACTTTTCCACCCAATGCCTGAACGTGTTTTTCAATTTGTTCGGAATCAGTTGCCACCCATACATCATCAAATAAGTTGGTTTCTAAAACCGCTTCGTAAGTGCGTTGCAAAACGGTTTTGCCGTTTAAGTCGGCTAAAAGTTTGCCCGGGAAACGTTGTGCTTCAAATCGTGCAGGAATAACAGCTATAATACGCATAGCGCAAAAATAGGGAAATCATTCTTGTTCAAAATAGGCATCGGTAAAGCCTATTAAAAAAAGTTTTTCAGAGGCTCGTGTGATGGCCGTGTATAACCACCGAAAATAATTTGCATCTAAGCCATCGGGTAAGTAGGGTTGTTCTACCAACACGCGTTTCCATTGACCTCCTTGCGCTTTGTGACACGTAAATGCATAAGCATATTTAACCTGTAACGCATTAAAAAACGGGTTCTTTTTTACGTTCAAATACTGTTTATATTGGGGCAAATGAGCATAGTCTTCTCTTACAGCTTGATACAATTTGGTATTGTCTTCAAAGGAAAGCGCATGCGAGTCCATTTCGAGTGTATTCAAAATAAAAACGGTGTCAAACGGTTCTTGATCGGGATAGTCGAGCATACGAATGTGGACTTCGGCAAATGTAAATCCGTATAATTCTTTTACAGCCTTTACTGAAAGTACTTCCACAATATCACCATTGGCAATAAAACCAGGGCCCGAATCCGGTGCCAACCAATGGTAATTGTTTTTTACTACCATAATCAAATCCCCTGGAGCAAGCTCGGGCTCTTTGCCTAAAATTTGGGTGCGAATTTGTTTGTTATAACCATTAGCGCGTTTATTTGAACGTACAATACACGCCGTTTCGTCTCTGCCTACTTCCCTAAAACCTTCTTCAATAGCATCTTGAATTTCAAAACCATCTTGCAAACGGATAATATCTGGAAAACGCGCAAGGATAAACTGAAAACTTGAAGTACTTCCGGTTAGTAGTTGCTGCCGTAGTCGAGTGGCGTTGAATAAAATACCGGAATCTTTTCCCTGTCTTACTACCTCATTAAGTTCTATTTCGTGAGGCGTAAGCCCATGCTCCATAGTTAGTACGCGAGCGTCCAAAGCAGGACTGAGGTCGGTATGCACAGGAGGAAGCTGCGCGGTGTCACCCACGAGTAAAAGTTTACAATCCTCTCCCTGTTGTACATAATGAATAAGATCGTGCAACAATGATCCGTTCTCAAAAAGTTTGCTTTGTTGTTGTTGATCGGCTATCATGGAAGCCTCATCAACCAAAAATAGGGTACGCTTAAATTTATTTTTTTGAAGTTTAAATTTCAAATTTCCTTGCCGCTCTTGTTGTGCAAAATAAATACGTTTGTGAATGGTAAATGCAGGCCGGTTTGCATAGGCCGCCATAACTTTAGCAGCACGACCTGTAGGTGCAAGCAACACTGTTTTATAACGAAGTGTACCAATCGATTTTACAAGCGTGCCAATAAGTGTGGTTTTTCCCGTTCCCGCAAATCCTTTAAGTACAAAAACTTCATTTTCACCAGATGAAGCAAAAAAATTAGCTAAGTTCTTTAGGGCTTGTTCTTGTATGGGTGTAGGTTCAAATGGGAAGTTTTGTTTCAGTCTTTCCACAAAAGCGTTTGAATTCATTGGTTAAAAGTAGGAATGTTTTATGGAAGGACGCAGGGAATAAAAAAAATTGTAAATTTGCTTGCATCAAAATCATACTTTGACATGAAAAAAATCTTACTTCCTTTACTTTGGATCCTAATAGTCTTCTTCGCCTATAAGCTTTATAACTCCATTTACGAACCTATCCAATTCAATAAAGTAAAAACAGAACGCTACGCCGACGTTATCCGTTCACTCAAAGACATCGGTAATGCTCAAGTAGCTCATAAAAGCGTAACGGGCATTTATGCGCTAGACTTTAAAAGTTTGATTGAATTTGTTGATTCAGCGCAGTACGTACTTATCGAAAAAAGAGACTCGAGTTACTTGGAATATGATCGCATATATCGCATTGATATGTTGCGCGAGGTTCAAATTATAGATACACTTGGGTTTGCGTCTGTAAAAGACTCTCTTTTTGGTAATTCCGATCACTATAAAAATATGGCGCATGTACCTGTTAAAGGC
>CATAMV010000077.1 GCA_949487855.1 Bacteroidota bacterium | reverse complement strand
CCCCAAATACCTCCTAAGGTAATACCAAAGTTTCCAAACTTGCGTTCAAGAGCTATGGTAGCACGTTCTGTTGGCCAGGCTGGTATTACACCACTTGTAACTTGATTTTGATCAAGAATTCGCCGACCGCTTTCATCATATTCAACTGCCGTAATAATGTCTCTATGATACACCCCCGTAACAGTCCATTTATGTATTTCTTTTTGGTACTTAAAAAGCATGGCTGGGTTAGCACCCCACCATAATTGGGGCCCAAAAGCAACTTTTAAACCTGATAACACGCCTTTTGCATCTAACTCAGCACCTAAAATTTCTCCGTTATAAATGTCTAGATTAGGACCGTAGTTGGCTTCAGGATACAAGTTGAAGATATCTCCTTCATATGCCCAGTGATAGTGACCTGTACGGTAAAACCCTCTAAGGTCAAAGTTTTTGGCATTCCACTCAAACTCCGCGTTATACAGCTGAACGCGGTTCATGTCATTAAGGGTAATCTCTCCCCCATCTGGTGTTGTAAATCGTTGCGCTCTACCTCTATTTTCATAGAAGATTTCATCGATTGGATTATTTGCCACATTTCCTAAAACGTTAACGTTTACTTCGGCACGCATTCCGGGTGCAGGATTTGCCTCAACACCAACAAAATAAGACTCCATATTATCAAAGCCTTGCTGGTCTGGAAATACATCGGCGTTAGGATCTGGCGTTTTGGGTGTGGAAATTGAACTACCCCCCGTATTAAAGGATGTAAATTCTGCTCTTAGATTACTAAGACGAATTTTTTCACCTCCGCCCAATGCTGCTTTATCTGCTCTGGCACGTAACACAGCATCCATAAGTTGGATGTTGTTAAAGTGGTTATCTACAAAAGCAGCGTCAACACCGCTAGCGTATGGGTTTAATGTATGTGCTTGTTTTAGTGCATAATAAGCAGCTCTAGGATATAAGTCGTATAGCCCACGTGCGTTACTAGGGCCTTTGGCACAAATACCAAACCACTCTTCGTTCATATTGTTTTGGCCTAGTTTATAATCAAACTGATAGCCACCGTTAGACCAAGAAGCGTTGTTGTCGTGCACTTCTAAGTTATCTGTTTGTCCGTATTTCCACCAACCGTCACTAAACTGGAAGGTACACCCACCAATGGAGTTGCCTGCTTTTCCTAGTCCGGCGGCATTTTCATAAATTTCTTTCCATTGTCCAACCATATAAGACGCTTGTGCCTTTTGGTCCTCTTGATTTGAAATTGCGTTAAACGCATCAGAGCCAAACTCGGTAAAGAGTACGGGTTTGCCGTATTCGTTTTTTACACGATCAAAGGTGTCGCCAAATGAAATACCACGATACATATTGGTACCGTATATATCAACATCTGGACATTCTTCAGCAATGATTTCTAAGAACAATAAATCTCCATTACAAATAGCAACAGGATGTGAGCCGTCTATGGCTTTCATGGCTTTAGCGGCATCGTTCATCAGCTTATACATTGGACGTCCGCGGTTTTCTCCAACTGCTTTGCGTTGGTCTTCTTCATCTGGAAAATCCTCTGTTTCAGCACCTGCCCAAAATAGTCCGTAATTGTTTTCGTTTCCTAGCAAGAACATCAATAGTCCAGGTGTGTTTTTATATTGCTCCGCCAAAGCTGTTACTTCAGTCATTAGCATTTCTTGAACATCTTCACTACGATAATCTGTTACGGGAACCCAAGCACCATCAATCGTAAGGCCATAGCGCCCAAATGAATGATTTAAAATGGTATGTATTCCGTAATTTTCATAGATGTATTGAATCCATCTCGGTTGAATCCCTGTATAGGATCTTATGGTGTTTACGCCCATATTTTTGAGCAGTCCCATTTCAGCATCAAGTGCTGCTATAATAAAGTCATCTGACTGATTCCAAAGGCTAAAAGAATAATTGGTTCCTCTTGGAAAGTAATCCCAATTCATTCCATTGACCAT
>CATAMV010000076.1 GCA_949487855.1 Bacteroidota bacterium | reverse complement strand
CCAGGCGCAGAATCGAGCGCATCACGGAAAGGCCCATAAAAGCCAGAGGCATATTTGGCACTATAGCCCATAATAACGGTATTTACATACCCCGCCTTTTCTAACCCCTGACGAATGGCCAAAACACGTCCATCCATCATATCACTTGGCGCAACAATATTGGCGCCACATTCGGCATGACTAAGCGCCATTTTTGTTAAGACTGCCACTGTTGCGTCGTTTAAAATTTTATCATCTTTTACAATACCATCGTGTCCATAGCTAGAAAAGGGATCCAATGCCACATCAGTAGCAACAACCAATTCCGGAACAGCCTTTTTGATGGCGCGAATGCTGCGTTGCATCAGGCCGTCTGGGCTTAGGGCTGCCAATCCGGTATTATCTTTTTCCGCATCAGCAACTTTTACAAAAAGCAATACGCCTTTTACGCCCAAGTCATAAAGTCGCTTAGCCTCTGCAGTTGCAAGGTCAAGACTAAACCTAAAATAGTCCGGCATTGAAGGAATTTCTGTTTTCGTTTCTGTGCCTTCTACAATAAAAAGCGGCACCATAAAGTCATTTGCAGTAAGTGTTGTCTCACGCACCAAATCACGCATGGCTGCGCTAGTTCTTATTCGTCGATTTCTATAAAGAGGATACATCATATGCTACACCCAGGTTTTGGGATTTTTTAGAACGGTTATCAGTTTTGCTTCTTCAGTGTTTTCTTCTGGTTGCGCGTCATACGCCCATTGAACGGTTGGCGGTAAGCTCATCAAAATACTTTCAATACGCCCTTTTGTTTTGAGACCAAACAGCGTGCCTTTGTCGTGTACCAGATTAAACTCTACATACCTACCACGCCTAATTTCTTGCCATTGCCGTTGCGCGTCAGTGTATGGAAGTATTTTTCGTTTTTGTACGATAGGTAGATAAGCGTCAAGGAATGCATAGCCCATTTGGGTTATAAAGGCATACCAAGAAGCTAAATCATGCACCTCGTTAGGGCGGCAATAATCAAAAAATAAGCCTCCAATACCACGTGCTTCATCACGATGATGGTTCCAAAAATAGGCGTCACATTTCTTTTTGTAATCTATATAAAAGCTAGCGTCATGTGCATCGCAAACTGCCTTGCAAACACCATGAAAATGCGTGGCATCTTCTTTGAATAAATAATAGGGTGTTAGATCTAAACCACCGCCGAACCATTGATCTACAACGTTTTTATTGTCGTCATACAGTTCAAAATATCTAAAGTTGGCGTGAACTGTTGGCACCATCGGATTTTTAGGATGCAGTACCAAACTTATGCCACAGGCAAAAAAATCAGTATGTGAAACGCCCAATTGTTTTTGCATGGACTCAGGAAGCGAGCCAAAAACTTCTGAAATGTTTACGCCTCCTTTTTCAAAAACGTTTCCATTTTCAATAACACGTGTTTTTCCACCACCACCGCCTTCACGCTGCCACTTGTCTTCACGAAAATGCGCCAACCCATCTTCTTGCTCTAACGCACTTGTGATGCGATTTTGAAGATCTTTGATATAGGTGGTGAATTGGGATTTCATGGTCTAAGCGTTGTAAGATTTTATGGCATTTACAAAAGCTTTGGCATGATCAACAGGGATGTTTGGCAAAATGCCATGTCCCAAATTGGCAATATAGTGTTGCGTTCCAAACGCATCTACCATATTTTTTGCCATTTTTTCAATCTCTGGAATAGGCGATAGCAACCGTGATGGGTCAAAATTCCCTTGAAGTGTAATTTGTCCGCCTGATAAATAGCGGGCATTTCGTGCCGAGCAGGTCCAATCTACTCCAAGCGCATGCGCGCCAGATCGTGCCATATTAGGCAAGGCAAACCAACAGCCTTTAGCAAAGGCAATGACTTTGGTTTCTTCTTTGAGCGCGTCTATAATTTGCTGCATATACTGCCAAGAAAATGTTTGATAATCTACTTCTCCTAGCATGCCGCCCCAAGAATCAAAAAGCTGTACGGCATCAACACCAGCACGTACTTTTGCTTTTAAGTATGCAATGGTGGTGTCGGTAATTTTTTGAAGCAATTGATGTGCTGCTTCTGGCTGCGAAAAGCAAAACCCTTTTGCCAAGTCAAAATTCTTGGATCCTTGCCCTTGTACTGCATAACACAAAATGGTCCACGGAGAGCCGGCAAAACCAATAAGAGGAACGCGATCATCCAACGCTAATTTGGTTTGTTTTACCGCTTCCATAACGTAATGTAACCGGTCTTCAACATCAGGGACCACTACATTTTCAACGTCTTTACTGTTGCGAATTGGATTTGGTAACCACGGCCCAATACCATCTTTCATTTCCACAGTTATGTCCATTGCTTGCGGCACGACCAAAATATCCGAAAATAAAATGGCAGCATCTGTTCCTACTTGGTCAATGGGCATTACGGTAATTTCGGTAGCCAATTCGGGTGTGCGGCAACGTGTAAAAAAGTCATATTTTGCCTTTAACTTCATAAAATCAGGCAGGTAACGCCCTGCTTGTCGCATCATCCACACGGGCGGTCTTGATAACGCCTCTCCATTGAGTGCGCGAAGAAATAAGTCATTTTTAAGCATGATGTGATAATTTAAAGTAATGAATGGCCTTCGCCACAACCTCTTCCATTCTTGCGTTTTGTACTACTTGAATTGATTTTGGCGTCTGCTTAAAAGCAGTTGCCGTTGTGTTTCCAATACAAAAACAATGAGTATCTGTGATATCATTTTGTTTCTCATGGCTTTCAACGCCGCTTGGGCTAAAGAAAAGTATGGCGTTTGGGGCAGCCTCAATTTTTGTGTTGCTAAGTTCGGTTTGATACACTACAACCTCAAGAAAATTGCACTTCCAATCCTTCATTTTATTGGCTAAAACAGGTAATCTTCGATTTCCGCAAAAATGTAAAAAACGAGCCTTTTTATCCAAATTTTCTATAAAATCAATCAAAACAGACATTTTTTGAGTCGTTTTTAGCGGTTTTATGTTTTTTTCTAAAAGTAATTTTTCGGACTGTTTTCCTACGCAAAGTACTTGTGTGCCTTGAAAATTGTTTGTTTTATTCAGTACGGCTTTTGTTGCGTTCTGACTGCTAAAAACCACATAATCTGCCGGGTTGGGGATGTCAAAGTGTACGGGTAAAATTCGAATTGCGTTGTACTCCATATACGCCAATCCGTTTTGAACAATCCGTTCTCTTAACAAACTGGGTAAGGTTTTGGTCGATAAAATGAATGGCTTATCCATCTAACACATTTTTTGCCCCTTTTGCAAGGAGTTGCTCCGCAGCAGATTTCCCAATATTTTTTGCGTCTAAGGCAAAAACCGCATCAAACACCAATTGTTTTTTGCCGTCTTTTTGGGTGACACACCCTTTAAAATGTATGCCATTATCAATTACTTGCGCGTGTGCGCCTATGGGCGCAGTACACCCACCTTCAAGGACTCGTAAAAAAAGACGTTCCTCTTCAACACAACGCGCTGTTTCTTCGTGATTTAATTTGTTGAGAGCAGACAGCAATTCTTTGTTTTCCGTCAATGCAGTAACTAAAATAGCACCCTGCGCGGGAGCGGGAATCATCCAATCCAATACCACACTATTTTTAGGAAGCATTTCCAACCTTGAAAGCCCCGCCATTGCCATGATGGTTCCATCAAAATCAGATTCGCTAAGCTTTTTTAATCGTGTGGGAACGTTACCTCGAATATCACTAATTGTATGTGACGGATATTTATATTTCCACTGGGCTGCACGCCTTAAGCTGCTTGTTGCAATAACACTATTTTCATCAATTGAATTGGAATTATTAGCTACGAGTACGTCTTGCCAAGCACCACGCTTGGGAATAAATGCAGTAACAATTCCCTTGGGCAATTGCGTGGGCACATCTTTCATGCTATGTACTGCGATGTCTACATCGCCAGCCAGTAAGGCTGTGTCAAGTTCTTTGGTAAAAATTCCTTGTACACCCAATTCATACAGCGGTTTTTGTTGTTGTTGGTCACCGCTATATTGTATTGGAACAAGCTCACTTTTTAACCCAATGGACGTTAACATGGTTTGCACCCATCGTGCCTGCCATAGCGCAAGTGCGCTGCCACGAGTTCCTATGCGAATGGAACTACTCATCCGTTGCAACATTAAAAAGCGTTTCCAGCGCTTTAACACTTTCATCGGTGTCGGCACTTTCACGCAACTGGTTTGCCATGCGGTTGGTAAGTTTTTGAATAAGGCGTTCGGACACCACTACGGCTTGTGCTTCATCTAAAGATGGATTTTTTTTACGCTGAGCTTCAAGTTCTTTTTGCTGCATGTTTTGCATCAATTTTTTAACTGCGCTAATTGCTGGAGCAAACTTCCGAGTTTCCATCCACTCAGAAAATTCTTGCATTACTTCGCTGATAATTTGCTCGGCTTGCGGCACAAATTTTTGACGTGACTGAAGTGTCTTGTCTGTCATTTTGGAAAGCTCGTCTAGGTGCAGCAGGGAAACATTTGGGAGTTCCTCAACGTTTGGATTTACATTTTTGGGCATCGATAAATCCAGAATAAGTAGCGGTTTATTTGTGTGTATAATCGATTTGGCAATGGTAGGTTTTTCTGCTCCTGTGGCAACAACAAGGACATCGGCTTTGCGAATTTCAACAGGAAGCGCAGCGTAATCTTTTACCTCAATAGAAAATTTTCCGCCTAATTCTTCTGCACGTTCACGCGTTCTGTTGACTAGAGTAATATGGTTATTTTTGGTGTGTTTGATAAGATTTTCACAGGTATTTCGACCAATTTTCCCAACACCAAAAAGAAGGATGTTTTTGTCGTCTAAATTGGGAATTGTATCCAACATATAGCGAACCGAAACGTAGGAAACTGAAGTTGCTCCAGACGACAATTCTGTTTCAGTTTTAATGCGTTTGCTTGCTTGAATTACCGCATTGAACATGCGCTCCATAAAGGGGCTTAATATCCTATTTCGTTTAGATAACTTAAAGCTTTGCTTTAATTGAGCAATAATTTCAAAATCCCCTAATATTTGACTGTCCAGTCCTGTTCCTACACGAAACAAATGCATGATGGCGTCTTGCCCTTGACGAACGATGCCAACTTTCTCAAAGACTTCTTTTGTACCTTCGGAATGTTTAAATAATAACGCTTTTAAGGTTTCTACGTCATCTACTTGAGCATAGATTTCGGTTCTGTTACAGGTGGAACTAACAACCAAAGAAGTAATGCCTTTTGCTTTGGCATCTTCAAAAAGGAAAGGGATTACGCTCGTGGTAAGGCTAAAATTGCCTCTTAGTGATGCGTCTGCTTTTTTATAGCTAACGCCCACACAATAAAAAGTATCCGTTGCCGGCATTTTTGGTTCTTTGTTGCATAGCAAAAATAACGCACAGCAAAGACAAAAAATAACGCTAAAAGTACTTTTTGTATCGGCATTAGAACTCCCATAGCATCAATTAAAATTCCATTTTTTCTTTGTATTTTTGTTTATGTTCATTAAAACAAAGAAATGCGATGTCTTTAAAAAATAACGTTTTAAGTCCCCGAGCAGATCAACTTATTGAGGACGGATTTCACGTCTTAACTTACGAAAACGAGACCGACATTTCCCAGCCCATAGTGCGTCATGTTGATGCGAGTTTGATTCAATTTCATTTTTGTTTTCGCGGTAACGCAACTTTTCATTTTAACCAACGCACGTACAACCTTCCGCTTTTGGATGAACATGTGCTGTTGCTTTACAACCCCCAACGCGACCTGCCCATGGAGTTGGATGTAAGTCCAAACGCACAATTGGTTACGGTATTAATTTCCATTAAAAAGTTTCATAGTTTGTTCTCACAAGAAGCCAATCAGATTAGTTTTTTGTCTGATGAAAACGCGGACAAAAAATATTATAAGGATCACATCATAACTCCTTCAATGGCAGTGGCATTAAGTCAAATTTTGCAGCATCAACCTAATACATTGATGAGCCGATTGTATTTGAAGGGTAAAGTTTATGAGTTGTTGAGCTTGTATTTTAACCCTACAGAGGCCACGGACGTTGCAGAATGCCCGTTTTTGGTTGATGAAGAGAACGTACGTAAAATTCGCAATGCAAAGAAAATTGTACTGGAACGCATAACAAATCCACCTAGCTTACAGGACTTGGCAGATGAAATAGGGCTAAGTTTAAAAAAACTTAAAGAGGGTTTTAAGCAACTCTATGGTAGTACGGTGTATCAATTTATTTTGGATCATAAAATGAATCATGCTCGTCAACTTTTGGGTTCGGGATCTTACAATGTAAACGAAGTTGCGCTACAACTTGGCTACAGCAATTCAAGTCACTTTATTGATGCGTTTAAAAAGAAGTTTGGCACAACGCCAAAAAAATACCTTTTGTCTGTATCTTCGTAACGAAAAATGAAGCTATGAAAGGAGTACTATTGGTGAATTTGGGTTCGCCGCAAAGTCCTACTGCAAAGGACGTTAAGCCCTATTTGGAAGAATTTTTAATGGATGAGCGTGTGATTGATGTTCCCAAGTGGTTCCGCTCGTTTTTGGTAAAGGGGATTATTCTAAAAACCCGACCAAAAAAATCAGCAAAAGCCTATCAAAAAATTTGGTGGGATGAAGGCTCACCACTTATTGTACTATCGGAACGATTGCAGGAAAAAGTAGCTGCAAATACCGCTGTACCCATCGCATTGGCAATGCGATACGGGCAACCTTCCATTGCTACTGGCTTGGAAGAATTGCACCAAAAAGGCGTCGATGAGGTATTGCTTGTGCCGCTTTACCCGCAACATGCCATGGCAACCACCGAAACCATTTTGGTGTTGGCAGAAGAAATTCGAGCAAAGCAGTATCCCAACATAACCTTTACGCATTTACCTGCTTTCTACCATCATCCCGATTATATCCGCGTGCTGTCGCATTCTATTCAAGAATATTTGCAAGACAAGCCCTTGGAACATTTGTTGTTTTCATATCACGGCGTTCCTGAGCGTCATATTAGAAAGTCAGATGTCACAAAATCGCACTGCAAAATCGATGGAGAATGCTGTCAAACCAAATCGGACGCACATGCGTATTGCTATCGTCATCAGTGTTATGAAACCACACGTCAGGTTGCGGAATACTTGGAATTACGACCAGGAAGTTTTTCTACATCTTTTCAATCTCGATTGGCTGGCGATAAGTGGCTGCGACCTTACACCGATAAAACTGTAGAAGCTTTTGCAAAAAAAGGAACGAAGCAAATGGCAGTTGTAACCCCTGCGTTTATATCCGATTGTTTAGAAACGTTGGAAGAAATTGGCATGGAAGCTAAAGAAGATTTTGAAGAAAAAGGAGGAGATGAAATGCATGTAGTTCCTTGTATCAACGACCGCGACGACTGGGTAAAAGTCCTGAGTCGTTGGATTGACGAATGGGCAACAGCGTCTTAGTTTATAAAAAAATGTACCTTTAGATAAATAGTTTACGTGGAAGCCTATAACTACATAAAAGCCTTACACCTCATTTTTGTGATCACCTATTTTGCGGGCTTGTTTTACATTCCCAGACTTATGGTGTATCAAGTAGAGGCAGCGGCTCGACCCAAAAACGAAGCCGATATTTTATTGCCGCAATTGCAATTAATGATGCGGAGGTTGTGGGTAATTATCACTGTTCCCTCAGGAATTTTGGCCACGCTTTTTGCGGTTTGGTTGTTGGTATTGATGCCTGTTTGGCTAGCCCAATCTTGGATGTGGGTAAAGCTTGTTTTTGTAGGCTTGTTGTTATTATACCATTTCAGAACCTACTTTTTTTACAAAGAATTTTTACGTGGCGAACACAGGCGCAGTGCCACTTTTTTTCGTTTTTGGAATGAAGGATCTACATTGATTTTATTTGCAGTGGTGTTTCTGGCGATACTCAAAAATAGCGTACATTGGATTTTTGGACTCTTCGGATTGATTGGTTTAGCCGTTCTGCTAATGCTTGGAATTCGCCTTTATAAACGTTACCGAACCCCAAAACTGTAGCCTTATGCGGTTGCCATCTCTTCGCGCTCGTATTTTTATTGCCCTTATTTTTTTGGTGCTTGTTGCATCATTGCTAATTGCGGGAGTCACTATTTTCCAATACAGCGAACAGTCTAACGCCTATCACGAACAACGCTTAGAGCGCAAGGAAAATCAGCTTAAAAAACGGATAGACTATCTACTTCAAGATACTGTTATTGAAGTTACTCCAGATAATTCTATTGCAATTTTTGAGCCTTACATGCAACAAACCGCCGAAGTATTAAATATAAATTTTCGGATTTATAGCCTTACTGGATTATTGCTGTTATCTACACAATTTATGGAAGCTTCACCAGTGCCAGAACTTCCCGGAACCTTGTTAGAACAGCTAGAATCCGATCCCACCAACCGACTTATTGACGTAAGCTCCACAGATGGTATCCGTATGCGATCATCCTATTTTTATGTTTTTGGCCCTGATGGTTTGCCGCTGGCCATTTTAAACGTTCCGTATTTTGATGACGATTCGTTGAGTTCGTTAGAGTTAAAAGCCTTTTTGCTTCGCTTGGTACAAGTGTATGTGATTATGCTAATAATTGCCATTATTCTTGCCTTTTTTGTGTCTTCTTACATTACACAGTCGTTGGAAACAATTAGCGCAAAACTCAACCAAACCAAGCTTACTAAATCAAACGCCAAAATTGAATTGACCAAAGCGAGTAAGGAAATCTCAGCTTTAGTAGAGGCGTATAATCATATGGTAGATGAATTGGGACAAAGCGCCATTGAACTTGCCAAATCACAGCGCGAAGCTGCTTGGCGTGAAATGGCAAAACAGGTTGCACACGAAATCAAAAACCCGCTTACACCCATGCGCTTGAGCATCCAACACTTTGAGCAACAAGTAGCCAAAGGTTCTTCAGCCTGGAAGGAGCAAGTATATGAATTTAGCCAAACACTAATTCAACAAATTGACACTATGAGTGCTATTGCCTCCGCATTTTCGCAGTTTGCGTCCATGCCGTTGGAACAATCAGCGCGCATAAATGTAACTGAAACCATAAAGCGTGCACTTGAATTATATAAAGACGCGCCAATAGCACTGGACGCTGCGGAAACGTATTTCGCGCAGTTGGACAGTACGCAATTGGTTCGGATTGTAAATAACCTAATAAGTAACGCCATTGATGCATGTGCTGAGGCGCATGATCCCCGCATACACGTACGCTTGTTTGGAGATAAAAAATGGATTTATTTTTCGGTGGAAGATAACGGGAGAGGTGTTTCTGAAGCGCTTCACGAGCGCATTTTTGAGCCTACTTTTACAACCAAAACGAGTGGTATGGGACTTGGGTTGAGCATGGTAAAATCGATTGTTGAAACCTATGGCGGTACGGTGCAATTTGAATCAAATCCCGATATAGCAACACGCTTTGAAGTCCGCTTTCCACGAGTTGATTAAGACTAAATAAAGCCTATAATTTTCTGCTCTAATTGCAGAAGCGAATTTGTAGTATGCTCTTTTGGAATGCTAACAGGTGGATGCATCTTAAGTTTAATTTTTGCACCAACTCCCATGGGAAAATAGCCATAACGCGACAGCTTCCAAGAATTAGTGATTGTAATACCCACCAACTTAGCATGTGGCATGACATCAATCAATTGTTTTAACCCCCCCAACCGAAAAGGTTTAGGGCTATTGCTTCTTGTTCCCTCAGGGAAAATTACAATACTGCTATTGGTTCTTGCCAGTTTCTCTCCAAAAATTTTGATGTCTTGAAGCGCCTGCTTGGGATTTTTTCTATCGATCAAAACCGCCCCTCCATGTTTTAGATTAAACGAAATACTTGGAATTCCTTTACCCAATTCTTTTTTGCCTACAAACTTGGGATAAACCTTTCTTAAGTACCAAATAAGCGGCGGGATGTCATAGGTACTTTGGTGGTTGGCAACAAAAATATACGACTGGTTTTTTTCTAAGTCAAAAGGGGACTCTAAAGCAAATTGTGTTCCTAAAATATTCAGACAGCGCAATAACAAAAAGTTTAAAACAATGATGCTTGCACGGTGTGCTCTTAAACCAAAAACATAAAAACAGATACGCTGAATACCATCAAATAATATGAGGGTTAGCCCAAAAAAGAAATAATACAAAACGCTAAGCGGGTATGAAAGTAGCTTAGCCATGCTGTAAATTAACAGTGCGTATTGTACGCATCTTTGAGGTTTTCTGCAATAAGTTCGGCGGGACGTCCTTCAATGTGATGGCGCTCTAGCATATGTACCAATTCACCGTCTTTAAAAAGTGCAATACTTGGTGAAGATGGCGGAAAAGGCACCATTTGGTTTCGTGCCTCAGCGGTAGCTTCCTTATCAACACCAGCAAAAACGGTGATAAGTTGCACTGGAGTCTTATCATTGGCAAGTGACATACGCGCGCCAGGACGCGCATTGGCTGCGGCACATCCGCAAACCGAATTGACAACCACTAGTGTGGTGCCACTTTTGCTTAATGCGGAACTAACGTTTTCGGGGGTGGTACATTGTGTAAAGCCAACGGCGGTTAGCTCGTCGCGCATGGGTTGAACAATTTCAGCAGGATACATAGCAATAAAATTAGTGTACAAAGATACGGAAGCTACTGGATTTTTACACGTTCACAATACACCATATAGTAGCGGGGTGTGAAATAGCGTAATAACGGGCGGATGCCAATTTTGGCATAATCAGGTGATGCCCAACGCATCGAATCTATAATTTTCCAACCACTTTTTTCTAGCAAATAATCAAATTGCTTTTGTTCAAATTCGTGATAGTGTTTATCCCAGTCGTCTTTTACATTCCAGTATGCAGGAGCAAACCACAATTTTAAAGGAACTGAGGCGATAAGTTTGTCGCACTTTATTTGACTTAAGATGTTAAATGGCGCTAACATATGCTCAAAAATCTCAAAAGCAGTAACACAATCTGCATCGTTGTTAAGGTAAGCATGAAAATCTGTATCTAAATTTTCGCCGTTGGTGTTTTGAACGCCAAAACCGGCAGCTGCCAAATATGCCGAAAGCGAATTTGGCGTTCCTAAATCGAGCAAAGAAGTATTTTTAGGTAAGTGCTTTAGCGCAAATTCACGTGTTTTTTCAAACCTCCGTGTTTCGGGTGTAGCCATTTTTGAGATAAAATTTGTGCTAAAGTAACTGAAATCCCCTTAAAATCCTTTGTACTTTTGCGCCATGCGGTGGCTATTTGCTTTTATTGGTTATATGGTGTTTCGGTTTCCGGGAGCACTTTTAGGCTTTTTTTTGGGAACGCTTATAGAGGCGGGAAGTAGCGGACGGATTCGAACTTCATTTCAAACCACACGGGCTTCTGCACAAGAATTTGAACTTCGTTTGTTGGCCTTGGCAAGTATGGTTATTAAAGCCGATGGCAAAACCACACAGTCTGAACTCGACTATGTGCGCACACAGTTTGTGCAGTTTTTTGGAAAAGACAGAGCAAACGAGATATTTAGGGTTTACAATGCCGAGTTCAAAAAATCGGGGGTTACGGCTATAGAAATCGGTCAGTTTTTGGTAACACGCACCCGGTATGAAGCGCGTCTGCAAATGCTCGACTTTTTGTTTCAAATTGCCAAAGCCGATGGGAAAGTATCCCAAAGGGAAGTTGAAAAGCTTTTTGAAATAGCGGGTTATATGCGCATAAGCAGCCCCGATTTCAACAGTATCAAGGCTATGTTTATTGCTCAGACAGATAGCGCTTATACCATTTTGGAAGTGTCTAAAACCTCAACAGTCGCAGAAGTTAAGAAAGCGTATCGAGATTTGGTCAAAAAACATCATCCCGATAGAGTTCGTAACTTAGGGCCTGCTGCCGAAAAGGCTGCTAAAGAAAAGTTTCAGCGCATACAACAAGCGTATGAAGCCATTAAAAATGAACGCGGATTTTAATTCTTATGAACGACTTTCTTTTCTACACCAAACTTGGCCTTCATCATATTTTAGATCTTAACGCCTATGACCACCTCCTTTTTTTGGTGGCACTCACATTGCCTTATTTGTTTAAACAACTGCGCCAATTGGTAATTTTGGTTACGGTTTTTACGGTAGGCCATACCGTTTCCCTTTGGGCAGCCTCGGCTGGAATTATACGTATTTCGGCTCCTTGGATTGAATTTTTAATTCCCATTACCATTTTACTTACGGCCCTGCATATTTTGTATTGGAACAATACCATTTCTGCAAAATCTTCTGCCCCTTTTACGTTGTTGACCTTGTTTTTTGGTATCATTCATGGATTGGGATTTTCCAATTATTTTTCGATGGTTTTTGCAGATAAAGCCATTGGCTTCCCGCTTTTATATTTTACAATTGGCATTGAAGCAGCCCAAATTCTTATCGTGATTATCATTGTATTTATTAACACGGTACTCAGCCATTTGGGTGTTTCAAAACGCGATCGACTTCTTGTAGGGAGTAGTATTATTATCGGTATTTTAGTGCCCATTCTGATTTCATCGTCAAAAGCATTATGACAAAAGCTGCAAAAAAACAACTTCGTTACGACACCGCCTATATGCGTATGGCAATGGAATGGGCGCAACTTTCACATTGCGAACGCAAGAAGGTGGGTGCGTTGATTGTCAAAGATCGAATGATTATTTCAGACGGCTATAACGGAACTCCTACTGGGTTTGAAAACGAATGTGAAGACGAAGCCCACTACACCAAATGGTATGTGCTACACGCTGAGGCAAATGCCATTATGAAAGTGGCGTCTTCTACGCAGTCTTGCGCAGAAGCAACGCTCTACATTACGCTCTCTCCTTGCAAAGAATGTAGTAAACTTATCCATCAAGCAGGGATAAAACGCGTTGTGTATGCAAACGCCTATAAAGACACTTCGGGGTTAGATTTTTTGGAGCGGGCAGGGGTAGCAATAGTTGCCTTACCTCAAGATTGATTCTTTACTCTCCGCTGTATTTTTAGTGCGACTTGCAAAATGACCAATAAAAGTACAGCGCACAAGCTTGCACCAACGCCCACAACAGCAGCAAAACTGTCTCCTTCCAAAGGCGAGTCAAAATCGATATGAAAGACATTAAAAATAAGCAGGCCAATTGCTAGAACTAAAAAGACATAAATGAGGGTTTTCATAATACTGTTTTCAAGAAGATTACACGAGCAATCCTAAAATTTATACAAATATAGTTAAGTAGGTTTCAAAATCAGTATGTTAGATTTAGTTTAAGCTAAAATATAATTCATCAAATTGGGGCATAAATCTAAATAATTGTCGTAATCTTGCTCAAATTATTTATTACACATGCAAGGCACAGTTAAATTTTTCAACGAGTCAAAAGGTTTTGGCTTTATTACTACTGACTCAGGAGAAGATGTT
>CATAMV010000075.1 GCA_949487855.1 Bacteroidota bacterium | reverse complement strand
CATAAGGGCATAGTTGGGAATAATAGAACCGGCGATGGAATTTTCAAGTGCCATAACGCCGTGGCTAACGGCACCCGAAGTAACCGAAGCCACCAAGGCATCGAACGTCAAACATTCGTCTAATGCTACGTTTGTGCCAAACAACTGCGCGGCCACCTCGTGGTGGTACGAGCCTCTGATTCCTTGTATGGCAATTGTTGGTTCCATGGTTTTGTTTTCTTGTTTTACGCACATAAAAAAACCCCGAACGTTAGCTCAGGGTTTTAAATTCGTTTATAAAAACTAACATACACCCTGCTATCTCCCATTATAGAAGTAGTAGAAAGATGTATAATAGGTGTTTGTTTTCATTATGCAGGCAAATTTACACCCAAAATTGAAATAAACAAATTTTTTGTAGTTTTAGACTTGAATTAGACCCAAATCTGTTCTTCACACATAAAGCCTACGCTGCCCACAGGGTATTTTTGTTTTTTGTTTTTAGAATTTTTTGGGGATGAATGGGTATATCGGGGCGTGGTTTGGATATACAGGAGTTGGTGGCAATTAAAATGAAATAAATATTACAACAACACCTTTAGAGACTATGGCGGTTGTTTAACCCTAAGACATGGGAACAATTGCGAGGTATATGGAAATTATTTTTTTGCTGAAAACAATGTTTTTACCGGAGGGGTTCGTGTGATTGGCGAGGGCCACAAAGTGTATAATAATTATATAGAAGGAACAAATGTTAAAAAGCCAAGCGGGGCTAGTTCTTCCCTTACTGGCGGTATAAATGTGATGAATGGTGTGCAAAATTCTGCCCTAAACGGATATTATCAAGTTAAAAATGCGCAAATAGTAAACAATACCTTGGTAAACTGCGACTATGCCCTGCGAATTGGAACAGACAAAGGTGGTAACAATACGCTTGAACCTGAAAATTTAATTGTAGCCAACAATATCGTGCTTAACGCAACTGTAAATTCGTATGAAATTGAAACAACGCCATCTGGAAATTCAATATCTGAAGGAAACATCACGAATCTATCGGCAAGTGACTTATCGGATGATGGGAGCTTCCACAGGCTAACAAACGGAAGCGCGGCTATTGCTGCTGGACTTGGAAGTTATTCCTACCTAACAAAAGATATTCTGGGTGGTACCCGTGATGCCAATTTTGATGCTGGTGCAGAAGAGTTTGGCGCAAACGGCACCAATTTACCCTATACCGCAGCAGATGTTGACGTAACTGTTGGTTTTGGGGCTACTTACCAGGGTGCTTTGAATATTGACTCAAATCAACTTAAAGACCAAGGGATAAGTATATATCCTGTTCCGCTTACAGATGGAAAATTAACCATTACTTCTACCAAGAAACCATTAAATACAATTGAAATCTATAGTATTGAAGGCAAACAGGTATTTAGTACACAGGGTAATAGCACACACGAAGCACAAATAGAGCTCACCAACCTACAAAGAGGCGTTTATTTTATAAAACTAGAAAATATTGGGCAACGTAAAATCATCTTAAAGTAACGAGATATTCCAAAATATATAAGTAGTATTCTTGTCTTGGCGCACCGTCTAAAAAAATAAATCAAATCCTTATATCTTTGTAAAAAAAAGATGCAGCTTTCCGCTTTTAAACAAACACTTGGTCAATTAGACACCCTACAGTTTCAACTCCCCAACGGGCAGTTTGTTCCTGCGCATTTTCACCTTACGGAAGTGGGGCATGTAACGCGAAATTACATCGATTGTGGCGGTACGCTACGACAAGAAAACAAACTCACCTTACAGCTTTGGGTGGCTTCGGACATAGACCATCGCCTAAAACCCGATAGCGTTTTGGAGATATTGGAAATGGCCGAAAAACAGTTGGCTTACGCGGATATGGAAGTCGAAGTGGAAT